>NZ_QJHD01000019.1:0-103617 GCF_003184505.1 Blautia sp. BCRC 81119
ATGCGGACCTGACGTGTGATCTTATCCATAAGATCCTCCTTTAAAAAACTTTTAGTTTTACAAAGGGATTATCTCATGGTTTTAGGTGAAAAGCACGGTACTAACTATTTACCGTATACAAAAATCCAGCGATTATACCAAGCGTAAAAACGAAGAAGGCCGCTAGTACTGCGCTAGTGACCTTCATTGTTTATACGCTCTTTTCTTCTTTCACAATATATTCCCTTAAATACTTAAACGGAAACGGAACAACCGTTAACATTCCATACCTTACAAACTCTACTCCCATAAGTGGCAACACTTTCTTAAAAATTAACTTGCTGCCTTCTACCGCCTGTATCTCACGCACTACGCTGGCTCTCTCAATTGTGTATTTCATTCCATTACCAATTTCACCAACTGAATATTTTGCATGCGTATCATCATAATCAAAATAATTAATGTCTATATTTCCGGAAAGATACTCGCGTCTCTCTTCTTCTCCACGCAGGTAGGCATATAGCATAATACCGGTATTCTCAAAAACATAGCGCACAACTTCTTTCTTTGTTGTAATTCCTTTGAATAATCCCATTACATTGGCTTTCGTGTATTCTGCATTCACGTCGATATGCGGGATAACTATATCCAATTCTGCGTGTACTTTTATTTTATCTGTTGTATCCATTACTAGACGAAGCCAAGTTACTACGTCTTTTCCTGGAAATCTACCTTCACTAGCTACATTCTTAAGCACATCACCCATCGCAGTATAATCAGGCATAGAATACATATTAGTATCCTTTATAAGATTAATATTACCCTCTGCATCTTTTACTAGACCTATAACTCCTCTATAATCATTTTTATTTTCTTCATTCAAACCGAAATAATCCATGTATTTATCATACTCTGTCATGGTAAAAAGATTTCGTTTCAATGCTTCAATTTTAAATGAACCGTCCGGATGAATGGTCATGAAGTAATATGTACCGTCTAAAACTACACCAAATAACCAGTCTGCTTTATATCCGTATTGACTCCAATCCACCAATGTAATTTTACCAGTAGCAATGTCCTTCTTAATTACAAGCTCTTTCAGAATATTATAAACTGCCGCTGATGATTGGTGTTTAAAATTCTCTACTGTAATATGCTGAACAACATAATCCTCCATGCTTTCTTGATGCGGGTCCACTTCCGAATCTGAATAGAAAGATTTATCATGTATATATCGTACGTTAAGCTTCTTCTTTGATAATCTTTTACCAACGCTGCATTTTGCCTCTGGAATAATTTTATTAATACCATCCGCTACATCCTGCAAATAATCTTCAGAAGTTTCAGTGTGTACAGCATCCACTATATTAATTCCAGAATTCAAAACTTCCTTTTTAACAATATCCTTATATAACTCCAACGACGCACGCTTATATTCCAAAACTTCGTCAATACTATATTGTTTAAATTTAACGCGAATATACTTACCAAATTCATCATGTAAGGCATTCAAAATATCATATAAAACACCCATCTTGGTACATGAAAACGTTTCATAATCCGTAAAGTCAAAGAATGTAATGCTACCCCTTTCACCATCTACGGGTTTTATAATAAAGTTTTCTCTACGGTCTTTATTTTCATTAGATACTCGTTTTAAAGTATTATTGTTATAACTAAACTCATATTGCGGAAAATCCTGTAACTTTCTTTTTTCAAATTTCATTTGCTTTTTAAGTGCCAGTGATGTCAACCTATGTGCTACCAATTTTACACACATATCATCTCCGATTTTCACCTCAAGGCACTGCATACCCCAAATAAAATTCTCCTTATCCTTATTCAGCCATGCAGGTCGAAAACATAATAATTTCCCTGACAGATTATTAAAAGATATCATTTCATCAACCGGACTCGTTAGCGCATTCAAAAACAATTGTGTCAACAAATACTCCGGTATACTGCTACTTGTCATAGATTTTATAGACAAACTATCTCCATCCTCTTTTGCATTCAACAAACGTACAAACTCAGCTCTGGAAATAGCGTTTTTAGGAAGCATAACCCAAAAACTCTTTCCGCTTTCAAATTGCAGAGCTGATATCTTTATATCATCAATATCTAGAAAAGTAGCTCCACCTTTTATATATTTATCCGATGTTGTAACATAATAAAAATCATAATCTTTGTCAATGTTGGAATATTCAAACGAAGCCAGGAGTTCATTCGAATAAAGTTTCTTTATACTCATTGCAAATATCCCTCCCGATTTATTTTTGCTATGATTTCTGTTCCTATTTCTTTTCTATCCAACCGATATAAATATGGTATCTCAATAATTCTACCATTATCACTAGACGTAATCTGCATATTGTGATCAAGCATAATATTGATTATTACCGCTCTCTTTCCTCCACACTTATCTAGCTTTTCCAGGACGTTTTTCTTTTCTTCTTCCGCAGATATTAACATGGTTTCTTTCCATAACTTGAAATCAACATACACGCCATTACCTAGGGTATAATCAAACAATTCAAAAAACTCCGGTGGCATTTCCTGCAACGTTACTCCTGCATATTGTTCTAAAATATATTTACCAACAACTTCGCCTAAGGCACCTTTATAAATATTATTAAACATAGGTGGCGTCAATATAAACTCACTAGGAACAAAGCTCGTTGCATATCCATGCTTTTCAAACAATGCTTTCACTCCTGGGATTTGCATAATCTCTTTCAAATGCACCTCATCCTCTGACATCTTTCGTGGAAGACTACCGTCAAACTTGATATTTATATTTTTATTATAGTCTCCTTCTTGCTCATAAGAATAAGCTGTAATTTCTCCCGGCGCACACATATATACAAGCTGATATTGCGAATTCTGTTCTACGTTTTTTCTGCTTAGTGTAGGCCTCATAAGGCATAGCTCACGCAATGCTTTCCAATAATCTATACTATCCTCAGTCCAATTGCGCTTCAGCTCATTTATAATCTGCATTGCCTTCAGTGCTAATGTTCCGGCACGATTTTCCATTACGGCAATATCCGAATTTTCATTTGCCTGACCATTATAATATGTTTTACCCACTTTAACTAATTCTGCAAATTCAGGATTCAACATTCGTTGCTCCACAACAGACAAATCGTAATCTGTTAAAATGGTATTATCCACATAAATATATATATCCGGATTCTTAAGACCAGTTCTACATATTCTTCCTACTGCCTGTATTAATGTTCGAATCGCAAAATTATTTACAGAATCTGTTTTATATGGTTCTCCCTTTTTTCCCGAAAAAGTATATCCACCACTGAAGCATATAAATGCATCTTTAATTACTGCAATCCCATCTTTACGAGAAACTTCGCCTCTTTCCATCAAGAATTCCATCTGATATACAAAACGAATTAAATCTTCAGCTTCAATTCCCTTTTTGCTATCCACATTCACCAGAAGATTCGTCGGCTTCTCAAGATATATGCAATCGAAATCCTTTTCCATATCTCCTCTATCGTAATCATTAACTGCTACAATAGTAGCATTCCCCGGTGCTTTATATTGCAAATTTTGTCCCGCACCAACTGTATTATAGGAAGATATAACAAAGAGTTTTTCTCCCTTTGACAATCTCTGTATAAACTCCGCACGCTTAGCATCATAATCTTCACTATTTATACTGTATAACAAGTCTTTACCTTTTAATCCCTTGATACCATAAAGCTTAATAATAGCGTCTGCGAATTCCTCTAATAATTTAATATCAAAAAGCCCCTTATTCTCCTGCGGCAATTTATTATTAAGACACAAGAAGGATTTAACCGAATCATTTAAGATAAATGCCTTCATTACCTTTACAACACGAATAAAGTTATTCTTTGCATATTCAACGCGCTCAAATGATATTGATAATTTTTCCGCATACTTCTTTATAAGTGCTTCGTTTCCGTTAAATATCTCTGATAATTCAACTCTATCATCCGCATTATAAGAAACTGGCTCCACATGAATATTTACTTTATCATAGTTTGCAACAAAAGTTTGAAATGACTCCTGTAATCTACACCTATCTGCTTCTGGCATCACATAATATTTATCCTGCAACATCCTTTGAAGATATTCTAAGTCATAATTGCCAACAACCGTTTCAAGTGTTGCGGTAGCTGAAATACCTATAATTTGAGCCTTTTCAGACAAGTGAAGTAAAATACGTTCTGGCGAATCCTGAAAATCAAATAATTGAATCTCCGAACGCATACTGTGATTAGGATCATCTATAAAATCATAATAGCGAAATCCCCTATTATAGACAGAGCGGTCAAAATACTTTAACGACATTTTTCCATTGCTGTCTTTTTTATCTTTCTTCGACTTTACCTGGCCTCCCATTACGATAGGCTTCAAATACCTTATCTGTTCTCTTGATAAATGAAACTCTGTCAGCACTGACTCAATTGCATTTTCAAACGTATAATCATCGTCACCCGACCTTTTATCCTCATCCTTATGATGCTTATAATTAAACGAAAGATTTCTAGCTCCGTTCTGAAAATAAGTCAAGCAGCCTTTAACACTGGCAAGCAAACTTAATACGCCACCATCTTTCTCTGTTGGTCTTCTTTTTGTAAAACGCAACCAGTTCTGTTTTGCCTTCATATCGGTATCTATATCAATAAAAGCATTTTCTCCCTCAAATACCGAATGAAACTGTAAGTCATTGAAAATAAAATTACGACTTCTATCGCCCTTACCATCTTCTTCTGTTTTGAAGCTATATTGCATCGCAAAACGGTTATATGTTTCATCAAACACACCACCAAATCCTTCTATAATTTCCATAGGATTTTTCGCGTTTTTTTGTTCATCAAGATATACTTGTTGTAACTTCGATGCAGTAGTAAGCTCTGCCGGAAAATCTCTCGTCTTCAAAGATGCATATACACGATGAAACAGACCTAAATAATCAATATGATTTTCTAAGCCTCTTGTTATGATCTGATTAAGTAACCTGTCTCTTGTTGCATCAAACTCATCTATAAAAATAATTGCATTTTTTGTAATATCATTATTGTAAAAGCTATATGTAGGTTCAATAATAGTAGTGTTTCCCAAGAAAAACTTATCCATTGACATAAAAAATATTCGCTTCGCTCTCGTATATACCGCCGGATACAATTCTCCTATCCAATGATATTCCGGATTATTAGCGATATTCTTTAACTTTTCCTTTGGTGTTCTGAACTGCTTCAGCTCGCTTTCTATCACCTTACGAAAGGCACCTTCCTGCTGCTTACGAATTGCATCCTCTGCGTTCTTGCATAAAACATTTATAATGTCCTTACTGGTTCCTTTTAATTCACGTTTTTTATCTCTGTATTCGTTTAATAGTTTTACTGAACCATGTAAATCCTTAAATTCTTGTTTCATAGTGATTGCTGCTGGAATTTTTCTGGCACGATATAACTCATCCAATTTTTCTACAACCATATCTGCATTAGCTTCTATTCGCAAACAATATTTATCATAATCATCTGCTTTACCGCGCTTTGCAAAATGTTCACGCAACTCCTTATCCGGCAAATTTTTCTTAAGAGTTGTAACAAAAAAAATCTTCTTATCCTTGAATTCCGGCGAATCATAATAGTCGACCATAAACTCAAGTACACTATATGTTTTTCCGAAGCCGGTCGGCATATCTAGCAAGAACAATCCCGTATCCGTTGACTTGCAAAAATTTACAATCGCCTGTTTCATAGTATCCTCCAAGTTTTTCTTAGTATGGTGTGAAGATTAAAGTCCTTCAAAAGCTTTTCTCTTACCTGTGCTGTTGCACCAGTATCTGTAAGTACACTATCCGGAAGAACTACACCAACACGTCCACCTGTTTTTACAATAGACATGATATGCTGTAAGAAGTTAACCTTATTATCGGATGTTTTTACAAACTCAGGTCTATTAGCTGCAACCTCCACACTTCCTTGAGGTCTTGTTCCAAATGGTGGATTCGCTAGTATCACCTTGTACATCTTATCTGATGTATCAATAAGAGAATCCTGATATGCAATAGGGCTCTTGTTTACACCGATATCATGTAAGTAAAGATTCATTGATGCAAGTGTTACTACAAGTGCAGTATTATCTGCTCCAAATAAAGCATGATTCTTAAGGAACTTCTGCTTTTCAATATCCTTGCTCTGTCTCTTCATATGCCCATAAGCTGCAAGCAAGAAACCACCCATACCACACGCAGGATCGGTTGCCCTTACAAAATTGATACAATCACACGATTTCCCCTTTTGTACTCGTGAACGATGAACACTATGTGCATTATGAACGATACGCACAGTGTGCAAGATGTGTGCATAATCGAACGATAGCTTTTGTGCGCACATCGGCAGGTCTCCTTTTCTAGGATTTAGGTATTGCAAACTAGAATTTGTCAGCCTAATTGCTTTTTGATTTCAGCTTTCACTTTATCCAAATCACTGCAAGTCAAGATTGGAATCAGCCGGTTGATTTCGTCAATGCTCCTATCCCACCACTTGAATCTCAGCAGCAATTCAATCAGTTCATCGTCAAAGCGTTTTTGAATTGCTCTTGCAGGATTCCCAACGACCTTCGTATATGGTGGAACATCACTTCCCACAACGCTGTTTGCACCAATGATTGCACCATCTCCAATGTGAACGCCGGGAAGGATTACCGAATTTTGCCCGATCCAAACATCATTTTCGATAACGGTATCTCCTTTTAATGGCAGATCCGTCTTTGCAGGCGGCGACATTTCCCATCCCTCCAAGGTATAGAACGGGAATGTAGAGACGGCGTTCATCTGATGGTTTGCACCGTTCATCACAAACTCAACTCCGGCGGCGATTTGACAGAACTTTCCGATGATGAGTTTGTCATCATTCCACTCGTATAAGTGTGAAACATGACTTTCAAAATCCGAATCGGCAATATAAGTAAAGTCCCCGACAATAATATTCGGATTTGTAATCGTCGGCTTCACATATATTTCTTTATCATACCCTGCAATTGGATGGATTGTATTGGGGTTTGGGTGTTTTCCGTCTTTCATCTTAACTACCTCTTCAAATTCCGATTGAGATTTCACCTGTTTTAAGAGATTTAATAACTGTTATATTTTGTTATTAAATTCTCCGCAAACCCTTGAAAACACTGGATTTGTCGCAGGTGAGCTTTCCCTTATTTTTTCCCTTGTGTTATATCGTCCCATCAGTGTTTATGAACTCTGATAAGGGCAAATACAAGGGCAAAAAAATTATATAAAACAGTATAACATAAAATAAAAGTGACATGGTGGACTGATTGAAATGCTTCTTAATTTTTGCTACTAATGATTGATTAAATGATAAGGAGATGGGATACGATGAGAACAATATTTGCAGAATACAATCCACAACGAAACAGCATTGACATTTATACAAATGTTGGCTATATGCTTCGCATTGACTGCTGGGAAGCCGAAAAGGATTTAAAAACCACACCCGGATCAGACTGTGCATTGACTTCACTTGCAGTCGATGAACCACTTGAATATGCGAGATTATATCTTGAGGGCAATTTACAGATGTGGGTAGGTGCTATCCCTGATACCTTATTCTTTCTACCAGCGTTTCTTTTTTCAGATTACTGCTTAAAACGCAGGAAAGTACAATCTGCAACAGACCGACCAAAAAAATCATAATAAAAATTGGTACGATTGGAACATGATAGATATTCATTCCAAATATTCCATTATGTTTTGCATAGGAAAAAAGTGCATAGCCGAGCGGCAGACCAATGATCAAAGCTACGCATATGGTACCAACCGTAAACATCATTCCCTGTAACTGCAGACATAAATTTAATTGTTTATTTGTCATACCCACAGCCTGTAATACACCATATTCCTGCTTTTTTGTCGTAATATTCATGATTATGGTGTTTGCCATATTCATAAAACCGATGAGTCCTACAACCGCCATAAACAGATAACAGCCAAGCTTCATCATGCGAGCTGTGAATTCTGCAGATTGTAACTGTGCATGATAGGTATCCATTTTTATATGCGAAGTATTAGAAATCAAAGTATTCAGACTCTGTTCCACAGATGCAACATCTTTTTTATCACAGTCCACCCACAGATAGCCATAGGCTGTTCCCCTCGGATTCATGGAACGGTATACACCTTCCGGAATGACAAGATAAGTGTCCGCGCTTACAAAGGATCCTGCAATCTTTCCCTGATAGGTATAGGTTTCACTTCCATTCTCAAAGTCAAATGCAATGGATTCACCCGGAGCATATCCATCTTGTTCCATCCACATCAACCAACCAAAGAAAATTTCACCATTCTTTACCGCCTGATCATAGTCCATAGAGCCAATATCCCCGTCTTGGCGCATAAAATCAAAATCATTTTTACTCACAATATCAGCCGGAAATCTTGTTCCGTTCAGATTTACAGAGACAATCTCTCTCGTCATGACATCTGTCACTCCTGGAATGCTTTTGATTTCTTCAATCATTGAATCATTCAATGGATTATCCGTCAGAATCGTATCCAGATTATTCTCCGGATATCTTTCATCGTACTCAGCAGAATAGTCAAGCTGCAGTTCAAATTGTCCATGATTAACGGAAAGACGTGCTTCATGCTCCGTATCAATATTTCCTACATAATTAGAGATAATCACAAACAATGCGCAGGAAAGCCCCAGTGTGAGGATGGTACCAATGGTTCTTTTTGGATTACCCGTTATATTTGCCATTGCCATAGAAAACACGGTGACATTTTTTCTGCCATTTCGTTTTCCTTTTTTGTGTGTTTCTGCATTTTCTAAATACCGTGTTGCTTCGATAGGTGAAATCCGTGAAACAATTTTCATTGGTTTACGCAGCGCCAAAGCAACGGTAAAAAATGACACGAAAATACATAGAAGCATAACAGGCAGGGAAAACAGTGGCATCTGCTGATTTTGGACTCCCATAGAGCCAGTTCCGGTTGATACAAGTTTTCCCTGTTCTACCAGCCAGTTAAAACCGCATTTTGCAATCAGAAAACCAAGAAGCAATCCAACTGGTATTGAAGAAATTGTCAAAAACATACCCTCTCTGAAGATCAGTTGTTTCATCTGCTTTTTTGTCGCTCCCAGAGCCTTGATTTTTCCATACTCCTGTATCTTGTTGGCAATACCAACCTGAAAAATATTATAAATGACCACAACAGAGAAAAGTACAATTGCAAAAATCAAAACCCCGCATACCGCAATCGTTTCATAACTCGGCTGCAAGACCCATTGCAAATAGAGATCATTGACTATAACGTTTTTTTCTTCGATCCCACAAGCTGCTGCAATCTGCTTTATAACCGAATCAATATTATTCATAGATACATTTGCAGAATCATTTAAAGTAAAATAAATATTATACTGTCTGTCATTCTCTGCGACGTGCTCATCATAAAACTCCTGTGACCCGAAAGCAACATAAGATGCCTCGATGGTATACTTATCCCGATCATATAGGATTCCGCTGACAACAAATTCTTCCGGCTTATATTCTGACTGCATCCCTGCGCGGTAATCCAGTGTAACCGTATCTCCGATCTTTACATCACCATACCCCATTGCACGAAAAAATGCTCTTCCTGCGGCAATTTCCTGCATTTTTTCCGGATACTTTCCTTCCTTCAACTCATATTCTTTATTATAAGGAAGCATTTTTCTTGCAGTCTCATCCATGCAGACAAACCCGCCTTTTTCATTGCCTTTTATGATACCTTCGGTGCACATAGTGCCTGTAGCATCTATTTCCGCACGGCGGTTTACTTCTTTTAACTGCGATCCGTCTGCGGAAACAAACAGACCATAATTGCTTCCATATGATCCTGCCGCCTGACTTTTCTGTAAATGAATTACCCCATTTCCCACAGTACTGATGATAACAAGCAGCATCGTGGTCAGACAGATTGCCATCATGATCAGTATACTTCTTGTCCTGTTCCTTTTGTCATTGCTATATGCAATCCTGCTTATTGTCTTCATCTGAAATCCACCACCTGTCCGTCCTCAATCACCAGAATACGGTCAGCGACCTGTGCAATTTCGTCATCATGGGTAATCATTACAATTGTCTGTCCATATTTTTTTGCTGTCATCTTAAGCAGAGCGATTACCTCATCACTGGTCTTAGAATCAAGATTTCCTGTCGGCTCATCTGCAAATATAATTTCCGGACGATTCACCAGTGCTCTTGCAATTGCTACTCTCTGCTGCTGTCCTCCGGATAACTGATTTGGCAGATTATAAATCCGGTTTTCAATCCCCAGAGTTGCAATAATATCATTTACATACGCTTCATCCACTTTTCTTCCATCCAGCCCCAGTGGCAGTACAATATTTTCCCAGACATTAACAGATGAAACCAGATTAAATGCCTGAAAAACAAATCCGATTTTTCTTCTGCGGAAAACAGCAAGGGCATCTTCCTTCATCCTGTATAAATCTTTCCCTGCTAAAGTAACACTGCCTTTTGTCGGGGTATCAAGCCCTCCAAGCATATGAAGTAATGTACTTTTACCGGAACCTGACTTTCCAACAATTGCGACAAATTCTCCCTGCTCAATCTGAATGTCCACCTGATTGACCGCTTTGACCTGATTCTCACCTGCGCCATAAAACTTACAAAGCTGCTTGGTTTCTAATATCACACTCATGTGTTGCCTCCTTTTCAATTCTGTAAAGCGTACCTTTTCAGCACGCTTTCTTTGCCTGTTTATATATTTGGTCATTTTTCAACCTACATCCAAATTGTATCAGGACAATCTTTCATTTCACTTTCAAAAAACGAGCAGAAATCTTACAGAATTGTAAGATTTCTGCTCACTTAAAATTTAACCAACATATGGTAATTGAATCACAAACGTGCTTCCTTTTTTCTTTTTGCCGGAGGTTACCGTAATCGTACCTGCGTGTTTTTCGATAATTTCTCTCGATAGAAAAAGTCCGATTCCTGTACCACTCTTTTCCATGACCTCCTTGGAACTTCCTCTGTAAAATCGTTGGAAAATTTTGTGATACTCATTCTGCGGAATACCAATTCCCTGATCCTCAATTTCCATTCTTACAAGATCGTTTCTTTTTTGTAACCGGATAAATATTTTTGAACCACACGGACTGTACTTGACCGCATTATCCAGAACGTTGATCACAGCTTCACCAAGCCACCTTTTATCCTGCATAATCGTGCATGTTTCCAGCTCTTTTTCATAGTCAAAAACGAATTCAATTTCTTTCTCATCCGCTTTAGGATAAGTGCGGTTCACAGCAGATATGACAGTATCCATAAGCGGAAGTTTTTTCTTATTAATCTGAATCAGTCCAGTTTCCATCTTGGATATTTCAAGAAGCGACTGCAATAATGTCTCCAGTCCATCCAGAGCACTCCGACAACGGATACGAAACTCCTCCTGTTCTGTGGCACTTAAGTCATTCTGCATCAGCACACTAAAACATGTATCCAAAGCTGCAACCGGTGTCTTTAACTGGTGAGAAATATCAGAAACCATTTCTTTCGTGTTCTCCTTTTCTGCCCTTGCTTCTTCCTTTATCAACTGAATATGATGTCCGATTGCTTCAAGCTGGTCATTCAATTTTTCCAGTTCTGCATGATTTTCCGTTTTCAGTAAATCATCAAATTTATTTTCACGGAATCTGATCAGAATTTCTTCCAACTGGTCTAAAATTTTCTGATGACACGCATCTTCTTTTTTCTTCCAATAAAGTAAAAAAGTCAAAAGAAGCACGCATATCACAATGCTTACAGCACCGGTCACCATAACCTGATGCCGGAATTGCGAATAAAATGCATTCCCTTTATTCCCCCAGTATCCATATTGCTCCAATAATCGCCTTCCCTGTTCGTTAGTTTCAATATCCTTATCCTTAAGCAATTCCGAAACAGCATCCAGCCCGGAAAATTCTTCCTTTGCAGCAATCTCTGTCATAAGATTCATTTTATATTTATAATCTTCATAAAACACATACGTGGTAAAGCAATTTAATATTACAAACACTAATATGACCGGCAATACCAAAGACAAGGCTGATGTGAGTTTCCTGTGATATCTCTTTGTCACTGCCTTACCTCCTGATTCCATATATACCCAAGACCTCTGATATTCTTTATATAGACCGGTGCAGCCGGATTGTCTTCAATTTTCTCACGGAGTCTTCTGATATTGACAGCGATTGTATTTTCATCCACAAAATCCCCTTCCAGATCAAACACATTTTCCAATATTTGTGTTTTTGAAAGAATCTGTTTCGGATTCTGAAGAAAAAAAGTCAGCATTTTCAACTCCGTTTTTGTCAGACTGATTTCACGACTCTTTATCAGGACTTTCATTTCTCCTGCGATAAATACGATATCTCCCGAAATCATCTTTCCGGCTTCCGTTTTCTCCTGTCTGCGGCGGAAATGTGCTTCTATTTTCAAAAGAAGTACCGAAAGACTAAACGGCTTTGTAATATAATCATCTGCCCCTGCTTCATATCCCATGACCTGATCCATCTCCTGATCTAGTGCTGTAAGACAAATAATGTATGTATTATAATTGCATCTCATCCACCTTACAAATTCCAGTCCATTCCCATCCGGAAGATTCACATCACAAATGGTAACATCCACATTATTATCACTTGCAATTCTTTTCGCTTTTTTCACTGATTCTGCTGAAAAAACCTCATATCCGGATTTTTTCAGTGAGAATGTAATTCCACGATTTAAATTTTCATCATCTTCAACCACGAGTATACCTGGCATAGCATCTGCACCTCTCTTTATTAACTATTCATCTTAAAATGCTTCAATGCCTCCACAATTGCACTCTCTTTATCTTCTGGACACTGCGGTTGCCTGCTATCTTCATTTTTAGGTAAATTATAATTCTTTCCAACCTCAATTCCGCATTTTCTCTTTACCTGTGAGATATACAGATTGGAAACCTTCATGCCGGCTTTTGTTTCAGTTGGGACAAAAGAACCACAGTCTCCACATGGCTCGATAGGTCCGGATTGATGTCGGTCATCGGGAACCTATCCAGACTAATATGGTATGTACCAAAATATCTCCGTTTGTTTGCGGAAACATATCTACAAATTCTGTAGCAGAAAATTCTTGATACATTCCGCTATCCATATCACAGCCTAAACCTCACCTGTTCACGGAAAAAGTTCAACTTTTTTATTCGTTTCTACTATTATAGTGATTCAAACATAAAAGTCAAATTTTGCAAGGAACCTCCATCGCCTCAACCTTGTCCGTTCTTCCTACAAAAACAGGTCAACAGCTATTTTTCGTCCTAACTGATAGCCAGGTTTCCATGCACTCGACCTTATCATACCTGAAAATCCAGCATTGAAAGAGAGGACCGATCCTATTACTTCTTCGCATTCTCTTCCAGTTCCAACATGTATTTATCAAAGTCAGACATGAACAATCTGTCCTGAATAACACGATACTTTTCAAATTCAGTCTCGGCTTTAGCCTTGGCAATCTCTGCCGTGATCTTTCCTGCATCCTGAAGGACCTCTCTGTCATCAGCCATCAGGAATAGATCCAGACGCTTTGCCCAGTCCTCCATTGTCATCGGAATGTAACGTTCTGCACGATCCTCGGCCAGATCCAGATAAGCAGAAACGATACGCTCTAATGAACGCATTTCCTGCTCTGAAAGATAATTCTTCGCAACACTCACATCACTTTTTACAATCTTTCCTTCCGGTGCTGCTGCCCACGTGGTCAGCCCCATATGTGGCTTATCAGCATCTGCTCGCTCATAAATCAACTCTGCTGCCGTATGTCCGTGAACTGCATAATGCATCTTGTTCTGCACCTTGGCAAAAAACTGCTTTGTTGTTTTGGATGTGCGGTCGTAATCAAGAGCTGTAGCATAGATGTCCGTTATCTTCTGATAGAATCTACGCTCAGATAAACGGATCTCACGAATCTGCTCAAGCAAACGATCAAAATATTCTGTTGTAAGCACTGATCCACCATTTTTTAGACGTTCGTCATCCATAACCCAGCCTTTGATGGTGTAGTCCTTGGCAATTTGATTGACCCATTTACGGAACTGAACCGCACGCTCTGAATTTACTTTAAAGCCTACTGCAATAATCATCTCCAAGGAATAGTGATTTGTGCTGTAGCTTTTTCCGTCAGCGGCAGTTATCCGAAATTTTCGGATAACTGAATCCTCTTGTAATTCGCTATCACTGAAGATTTTTTTTACATGATAATTTATGGTGCGAACATCCACATCGTACAACGTGGCCATCATCTTCTGTGTCAGCCATATATTCTCATCCTCATAGCGCATCTCAATGCTGTCCTGCTGATCACCGACAGAAGCAACATAAGTCAAATATTCTGCAGCGCTGGAACGGATGGTTATTTCATCTTTTTTCTTTTTCAAATAAGAGACCTCCTTCTGCTTTCTTCTCATTTCACCAATTGAAAATCACAACAAAATTGATGGCTTTAATATTTCTTTGCAAGTCCAGAAAAATGTGACTCCACAATTCTATCCATCTGATTAGCAATCTCCGCAAAAGGCTGGTTCAAGTCTAGAGTTTTAACACTTATCTGACTTCCATGCATTTGATACACATTGTCCGGTTGTATTTCTTCTTCTGTCTTTGCATAGAGAAGCATTCCAGAAACTGTATTTTTCTCCTCTCCAAATTGATAACTCCGATTTTTTACGTATGTAAAAATCTGATACAAATTATTGGAATGAATCGTATGTTTATCAAACTGGGACTGTGTTGTGTGACTATAGTATTTTGCGTCAATAATAAGTACAGTATTGCCACGTTGCAGATGAATATCACTTTGCATGACCGGAAGCATGGTTCCAATACCATCATCCAGTGACCACGGAATCTGTGATGCACTGACAGATAATTCAGGATAATGTCTGCTGTAATATTCCAGAATAAATTTCTCATACAACCTACACATACGTTGCTCATCTACGAAAGAGGCTAACCTATAGTCACCTGAATCTGTTGTAATAAGCATCCCCTCAATAATCAACTGGCAAATACTTACAAGCATTCTATATGTTTGATTGTTACGCTGAAAACGAATGGACGACCATTTAATTCCTGTTGGTTCTATTATCTCTACATTTGAAAAATACAACATTTTCTTTTTTAGATCATCTTTGTATTTTGCTTGCACTTTTCCATTGCGTAAAAGAAGCGTAACAGTTGTTTTCAGTATTTGATTCAGTAAATTGTTTTCTGACAACTCATCAAAGTCGCAAGTAAGTACCCTTTTATGTGCCAACCTATTTTTAATTGTACCCGGCATATTTATTTTGCCGCGCATAACTGAAAGTTCTTCCTGACGACTTATGTATTCTCTATATAGCCCTTGCTTTAACTGCAATCCAATTCCCTTAGACAGAATCGCTGCCAGCAGATTATACATCTCGTCAAAAGACTCTACTGCAACATCTTCATAGGTTTCTTGGTTCAGTGCCTGAAAAGTATAAGAAAGCATATGATAAATATTATTGATTAAAATGCTCTTATCCTTTGTCATTGAAATACACCGTGCAAAATATTCTCCCAACGTTGCAGTTTGTCTGTATCATCAAACCAGTATTCTGCTAACATAGGCAACACATCAAAATCAACCACATCTTGCATCCATTCTTCTGTACACTCATCTGTGTTACAGAAATAGCTATGCCCAATACAGAAACCTTTACCAAGTGATTTATCTTTAGCAATTTCTTGGTTCAATTCCTTAATACGGTCAATCAGAGTATTGAATGTGTCGTTTGCGAATCCTTCCTGATATTTAATAAAACCTTCTGAATCAAATCCCGGTTCCATATCAAAGAAGCTAAAACGACGACGAAGTGCGTAATCAATCATCGCCAGACTTCTATCAGCAGTATTCATCATACCAATGATATGTAGACGCTTTGGGACAGAGAAACTTAGGCCATTGTAGGCTAATGTTGCTTTCGTATCTCTATAATCTGCCTCAATTAACATGAGTAACTCACCAAAGATCTTACTCATATTTCCACGGTTGATCTCATCAATGATAAAGAAATAATCTTTATCAGGATGGTTTGCAGCCTTTTGACAAAATCTATAGAAAATACCATACTTCAATTCAAATCCATCTTCAACCGGCTTATACCCCATCATGAAATCTTCATAGGAATAATTTTGATGGAATTGCACAAACTCTATGCGATCATCATCCTTCTCACCCATAATCGAATATGCAAGTCTCTTTGCCGCAAATGTCTTTCCAACACCTGGAGCACCTTGAAGAATAATATTTTTCTTCTTTTTCAAAACTGCAACTAAGCGCTCATACTTTGCTTCAGTCATATATACATCATTTAAGAACTTTTCTTTGTCATATTTTTCAATACTATCTGCTGCAGGTGGTGCTGGATTTTCATCACGAATCATGTCATAAATGAAATCATATTCACCCTTTGTCAGTTTGAACAGACTACCCTGCGGATTACCAAAGTACTCCATCTTTTCAAGTTCTGGACAAGCTTTCAGAGTTGCATAATCAATTGGAGAAGACAGCCCTTCTACTTTTTCAAAATAAATTGATTTTCCATCTTGTTCCGCACTAATTTTGAGAATTGCAACTACCTGCTTTACCGGTGTGGACTCATAGCCGATTATCATATCTCCAGCCTTTGCATCTAAGAAATTCTGAAAAATACGCCGTTTATTGCCATTATCATTATATAATGTATAATCCTGTACTTCTCCAACTGGCATGCTAGCCATACTCCATATTTTGGGATTTGCATTCAAAAACCAGTATCTATGATCTTCTTCTCCTTCTTCATCTTGCGCATACAAAAGGACTTCTGATAAATCGACTTGATCTAGAGCTTCTGCTAATTCATCACGAAGTTTCCAAACATAAGATCCTTCTTCATCTTTTGCAGCATTCTTACCAACATATAATACAGGCCAAAATCGAGAGTTTTCTTCATCTCTTGCAATTACTGGACATCCAGTTTTTTGAACAATACGTCTTGCCAATGCAACAGATCCACTATTATAAAAGTTCTTGGTTTCTCCATATTTCACAGCAAGCTGAGTGCAAGTAGCCTTTCCACCATAATCCTTCATTCGTTTCATGATTTCGAGACTGCTCTCATTAAATACGTCTTTATCTGTCAGAAGCTCTAACCAATCCTCTACCGTTAATGCCGGAGTATAATCAGTCGGCCACCACTCATCCGCTTTAGGACCTGGTTCCTCCTTGTTCCAATAGCGAGAAATAAAGAAGCCCACATCTATTGTAAGAGTTCGTAATTCAGGATCAGCGTAACATGTAGATGTCAGCTGAGAATTAAGCAGATTTTTAAGTTCATCATCCTGCTGAAGTTCAGCACAAATCTCATCATAAAATGCCACAAAATTCCTGATGTTATCAGCATAAGCACCCTTTTTGAATCGATAATCACTTTCCAGCTCCGACGAGACAGCTTTTACTTCACTCAATTTGTAGATGTAATATTTATCCGGATATCGAAGCCATAAATATGTCATTATCGCATTTTCATACTGGTAATGCTGAGCCGCTCCATTGCCATACCTCTCTAATAACGTATTAGATTTATTTTTGAAGCTGGCTACTCTCTCGTATAAATCCTTGCTCTCATCATACAGTTCAATATACATTGAGCGTACTTCTTCTGGCGCAATCTCTGCAAACTTGGTAATCATTCTTGCTGGGAAGTTATTTACCGATGTCAACAAATTAGCCGTCTGAGCAAGTGACTTTGTTAGCATCTGTGCAAAATCATCTGAATTGACATCCCAATTTAACTGAAAGCATTGCACAGCCTCCCATTTATATTTTTCATTAGGCCACTGTTGTTGCACAAAGCGTTTTTTGTACTCTACCAGCACTTCTTTTAGTCGAAATTTATCGAACACTGTCTTTCACCGCCTTTATACTGATTCTCTAAGACTTTTATAAATCTCATCAGAAAAAATTCCCATCACCTGATGTTTCATTTCATCATTTGACAACAACATTGAAAAGAAATCTTGATTCTGTGACAATCCTTCAATAAGTGCATCATCAATATCATCAAAATAAGAGAACTCAAAGTCTTGCTGTGTATTATTCTTAGCACTTGTTTTAAGTTTATCTGATTTCATAAGGATATCTCTAATCTGCAGCATAGCCTTTACAACAACATCGTTATCATAGTTCTTGCCAGTCTTGCTGTTAATCTCATCGATTATTTCAGACAGTCTCTTTTCTTTATCCTCACTCAAACCAAAGTGTTCCGCCGTTGGCAATTTCATTACCGGCTTTGCAACCAGATCAGATGAAACATGTTCTTCACCCTTTTTCTGAACAAATTGAGAGGCTTTGATCTTTCCATCTAAATTAAAACCACCACCCGGATGCTTAATATTGATATAAGCTAACAGGTATGAAATAAAGTTATATTTCTTGTGCAAATCAGTATCTTCAAAACTAGAAACTTGAAGCAAAAACTCATAATAACGAACAAATCCACGCATATCTGCCACAGCTTGACGCTGTGTTTCATATTCATAATGTTCCAGTAGCTTCTTGCTTTTCTGCAGGAAGAATGTCAATCTTTGCTTCTGTTTTCCTGTTACTTTCTGTGAATACAATATATCATTTGCAGCTTCAATGTCAGCCGGATCAAATAATGCATAGGCATCAATAGTAGCTTCCAAGTCGTAAATTGCATTAGGCGTTACTGAATTTGCCAGTAATGTTGTGGTGTAGTATGGAGCAAATGCAGCTTTGATATCCTCGTATGTATTTACAAAATCCAACACAAATGTCTTTTTATCATATGGAGCACAAATACGATTCAGTCTCGAAAGTGTCTGGACAGCATTAACACCTCTTAGTTTTTTCAGAACATACATTGCGCACAGTTTTGGCTGATCAAAACCTGTCTGATATTTATTAGCAACCAAAAGCACTTGATAATTATCTGTATCAAATTCTTTGGTGAGTCTATCCTCCGGAAAACCATTGATAGATGCCTCTGTATATTCTTTATCATCATCCGGTAGTTTTACTTTTCCAGAAAATGCAACCAGAGCATGAATTCCGTCGTAACCTTTCTTGGTAATGTACTCCTCAAAAGCCTGTCTATATTTAACAGCACCTTGTCTGGACGCGGTAATAACCATTGCCTTAGCCTGGCCACCCAGTTCCTGCATTACCGTTGTTCGGAAATGCTCAACAATTACTTCTACACGCTGTGCAATATTAGTATCATGCAATTCTATAAAGCGTGCAATCTGCCTCTTTGCCGCATTCGTTTTACAACGAGGATCGTCTTCGATTTCCTTGTTAAGCTGGTAAAAAGTTGAATACTCTGTATAGTTCTGCAGAACATCAAGAATAAAGCCCTCTTCTATAGCCTGCTTCATCGAATAAACGTGAAATGCTTCTCTCTGGCCATGCGTATTCAAACGACCAAACAACTGAATTGTTGTCGGCTTAGGTGTAGCTGTAAATGCAAAAATTGATACATTTGCTTGCTTACCGTTTCTTTTGATTTCACTTGAAATCATATCTTCAACATCTGATTCAGTTTGATCACCAGAACCAAGCGACATTGTTACCGCAGCCATATCTTTACCTGCAGTAGAAGAATGTGCCTCATCAATAATTACTGCAAAACTTTTATTCTTAAGGTCCTTTACACTATCAACAATATACGGGAACTTTTGAATTGTGGTTGCAATAATCTTTGTATTACCATTCAATGCAATCGCAAGGTCAGCTGAATTGCACTTATCGTCCATAACACGAATCAATCCGGCCTTATGCTCCATTCCCATGATTGCTTTTTGAAGCTGACGGTCAACAACAACTCGGTCAGTGACAATAATGATGTTGTCAAAAATTATCTTGTTTTCTTCGTCATGAAGAGATGTTAAACGATGTGCCAACCATGCTATAGAATTTGTTTTTCCAGATCCAGCGCTATGCTGAATCAAGTAATTCTGTGCAGTGCGATTTTCTCTAACATCGGCAAGCACTTTTCGAATAACATCCAGCTGGTGATAACGAGGGAATATCAAATTCTCAGAACGTTTGATTTTCCCGGTCTTATCATCTACTTTTTCTTTTGTCTCGACAAAAATAAACTTACTTATTAAGTCCAAAATCGTATCCTTTGTAAGGATATCTTCCCACATATAAGATACGCTATACTTATCTTCAAACGCAGGATTTCCAGCACCAGCAGTTACACCTTCTCCGTTTCCCATATTAAAAGGAAGGAAGAATGTAGCGTCACCTGCGAGTTTTGTTGTCATATACACTTCTTCTAAGTCCATAGCAAAGTTTACCAACGTACCTGCTTTGAACATAAAAAGACGTGTTTTGGGGCTACGGTCGGTTCGGAACTGATAAATTGCATCCTGATAAGACTGCCCAGCTGCATTGCACTTAAGTTCAAATGCAATAATAGCTAGTCCATTCAAAAAGATAACAACATCAATTCGTTCTTTATCGCTGGCCCACACTTCCTCCATTGCAGAGAAAATATTCTGTCCATACTTTCTAGTCAAATCTGGATTGAATGTAGTTGCCGGTTTTGTGTACATGAGTTCCAGCTTCTGATTAGAAATTTCGATTCCATGCTTCAGCACATCAAGAAGGCTGCCACGAGTTTTTGTCGTTTCAGCATTGATAAAACTAACAATCGTCTCTTCCAAATCAGACTTATATATTTTTCTCAGATATTCCATCGTTTCGTGCTGAGTATCTTCTAGAAACTTAAAGAGCATCTCACGGTCAACTGCAAAATAACGATCAAAGTCACTTGCCTTACGAACAACGTAACCATTATCCTTTTCCAGTCTTTCAAGAAGAAATTTCTGATATTCTTTTTCGGAAAGAATTGATGCGTGATGAAGAAGCTTCTCGCTGTATGAAGCAACTCGTTTTGCAGCATTTTCTGCATGTTTTTCCGCATCCAAGTTCGTAATATCAATTATCGTTTTATCATCCATTGATTATCCCTCCTTACTCACTTTTCAGCCGTTTGATTAGTTGACGTGCAAAAAGCAAAGCAATCTGGTCGCAACTATACTTGGATGAGTCAATCGCTTGTATATCCGCTATAGATGGATACTTTTCTTGTAACTGTGAAACCGTAATGTTGTGCAAAATCGGAAGAATCAGCTTCTGTCCATTTCTATTCTGTCGATTTAAAAACTCATTCAATTCACGCTCGGTCCACTCTCGATCAAAGAAGTTTTCCGAAATAACGATAATTGCAAACTCTGCTTTTTTCGTGCCGTTCAGAATACGATCCTTCCAATTATCTCCCCACTCCAAAGACTCTTTATCATAAAAAATCTTAATCCCCAGTTTGTTTAATGACTGATATAATTCTTCAATCAAATCTTCTTTGTCCTTGTTAGCATGGGAAATAAACACATCAAATTCAGGCAAGGTTTTTGCCTGATACTTTGGTACACTAACCATTGAAATTCCGTTCATTTTATTTATAAAATCTTGGTCCTTACTGATGCTCTCCAAACATCCAACGAGATTTTTGTAAGCATCCAGATTTCTATGAAACAGAATTGTTTTCATGCGGTCGCCTAATGGATGTTCTTTAAGATAATTATTGTAAAAAATCTCTACATCATTGATCCATACTTCACTCGGACGATTATATTCGTTTATATCCGTACCGATTGCCGCTGCATTAATTGGGCTTTTAATAGAATGAGTCCTTTCTAGCAGATTATTAAGTTGTTCTTCAAAAGTAGCCATTAGACAACCTCCTTCTTCCCAGTTACATACTCAAAGATGAGTGATTTCTTATATTCGTCAAGTGTTGCAAGCTGCTCTTTCTTATCAGAGATAACATCATCCGCCTTTGCAAGCACTGCATCGACATGTTCAACAATCGCTTTTTGTTCATCCAGCGGTGGAACAGGATATGAAAGATCCGCTAACTTGTTCCAACGCAAATCACAAGAACGAACTCGAATTCCGGTTGCCAGTGCAAGGAATACATCACTGTACGCCATGCTACGAAGATAGTACATAATGTATCGCTTGTTTTGGTTGGTATCTAAAACATTAAGCACAGGTGACGCCTTGCCTCTTGAATCAGAAATGCCAATAGCGCCTGCAAAGCCGTCCATACCATGTACAACCAGATCACCGATATCAATGCCTTGATAACCGATTTCTTTATCAGACATCGTAAAACCATCTTCACGTCGATTGCTTCTCAGGGTTACCTCACCATCGCGGAAACAGGTTATTACACCATCATCATCACGCACCGGCTTCTGCATATATCGTAGAATGTACTTGCCACGAATAACCTCCCAATGTGAAGGCATATTGCCAATCCATTGAATCCCGCTGTCCTTCATCTCGGCATCGGGATTCAGTCCTTTGGTGACAGTTTCGGTGATAACAGACCGCTTGTACTGCTCCAGCGTGTCGATCTGAGTTTGAATGTCGGTGGTCAGCACATCAATTTCAGCGCATTTAGCATCGAGAAAATCGGCAATGCGGTGCTGCTCACCTGTTGGAGCAACCGGTATAAAAAGGCCGCCAAACTTATCCATCGGAATGCGCATTCGAATTGTATTCAATTTTCCATTTCCAGATTCTTTAATAAGAATGCCATTTCCAAGTCCAAACAAACTGCGTTGAAACATCGTTGTCTGAAAGATATAGTTATAGTAGCGTACATCTTCCTTTGCATTCCAAGGGCGAAGCATATAATAAACAGGACTAACACAACCAAAATATTGCGACAGCCCCACAGAGCCAGACAATATATTCATGCTATTCATTACGATATCCCCAGGATAAGCCAGTCTGTATGCACTCACATCCTCTTTAGGTTTGTTTCCTCCACCTTCTTTTTGATCGTATGGAATGACGCCTTGTTTAGCAGTCAACGAAAGAATTTCTGTTGTCCTAACAGGATTATTTTTCTCAACTCGTTCTTGCAAACAGTATTTTATTTTTCTTAGTTCCCAATTGGAGGGAAGCTCTCCCAACCAAGAGATTCCACTCGCTTTCATTTCTCTCATATCAGCACCACCTTACTCAAACAGCTTTGCCACACGCTTTGAAACCGAAAATTCCAGTTCCATAAACTTTGTTTCCAGCTCTTCACTTGGCGTTGATGCCTGATATTTGTAGAAATACCGCGTGAATGGGATTTCAGCACCGGTCTTGATGACAGGTTTTTTCTTTCCAAGATCTTCCTCAAAGAAAGCGGCGGCATCCGGGATATGAGGCAAAACCTCACGTGCCATATAATCTTCGATGCTTTCCTCCCATTTCACCAGTTCGGTGTCCTTGGTTTCTTTGTCGTAAATAATCCTTCCCTTGCGGTCACGTTGAATTTCTGCATTCTTATCCATAATAGAGAGGCCATTAGCAATCTTGTCGAGCAATTTTTTATCAGATGTTGCCGAAGCAAGTGCCTTAGTCAGTACAGGCATAAACTCAGTCGGTGAATTATATACTTGTTCTGAAGTGACAGCTTTCAATGTAGTAATAATCTCATCGTATAAGGCCTGATTGTTTTGGAATGATTCCAATTTTTTCTGTTCTTTGCCAGTTAGTTCTTCAGCATTCTCCAATTCATTAACCTTAGCCTGATCATAGAGAGAAGAAAGCGCACCCTTAGACAGCATAGCTTCGATACGCTCCTCTGTAATGGCATAGCTACGCTGAAGAGGCTGCATAACCGTGTACTCACGGTAAATGAACTCCTCGTTGTCGTAAATCTTGCAGTACTCGTTTTCTGCAAATTCTGCATAGAGCTTCGTTACGGTGCTGCGGTCTTCCGGAGATATTTCATTTTTCTTATCACCCAGAGCCTTGCGCAGTTTGTGGAAGAAGGACGAAGCATCTATCAACTGAATCTTGCCCTTGCGCTCAGCACGTTTATTTTTTGAAAGCACCCAGATATATGTAGCTATGCCCGTGTTGTAAAACAGATCTGTTGGCAATGCAATAATTGCTTCGATTAAATCGTTTTCTAACATCCAACGACGAATTTGGCTTTCGCCAGAAGCTGTACCACCTGAAAATAATGGACTACCATTTTCAATAATAGCAGCACGACCAAAGTTATCATCCATTTTGTCAATAGCAGATTGCAAAAACAGCATCTGCATATCGCCGGAACCAGGGAGCCCAGCACCCCAACGGCCTTCAAATCCCTTTGCATATTCATCATTAACTGCTTTTTCTACACCTTCAGCTGCATCTTTACCTCCCCACGGAGTACCAAATGGCGGATTTTCAATAACAAAGCGCATCTTGGTTTCAGCAAATCGATCTTTCTTCATAGTGTCCTGATAGCAGATATTCTCTGCATTCTGACCTTTGATGAGCATTTCTGCAAGACAGATAGCATAAGATTCCGGATTGATTTCCTGCCCAAAAAGACGAACATCTGCAGTAGGATTATATCTCTTAATGAAGTTATAGCTTGTGGAGAGCATACCACCTGTACCACATGCTTGATCCAAAACTGTAATTACTTTTCCGTCGTCAAAGATATCGTCACAGCCTTCAGCTAACAAAATATTTACCATCAATTTAATGATATCTCGTCCAGTGTAATGATCACCAGCCTCAGCGTTTTCAGAGAATCTACGAATTAAATCCTCGAAAATGTATCCCATCTTTACGTTATCAATCGTGCGAGGATTCAAATCCAATTCTGAAAATGCTTTGACGACACTTAACAGGCGATCGTTTTTATCCATCTTGTCAATTTGCTTATAAAAGTCCAAACCTTTCTCAGCAGACACAATAATCTCCTGCACATTAGGAGAAAAACTCTGAAGATACGCTTTAAAGTTGGCTGCTAAATTGTCGGCATCATTAATCAATTCTGCAAGTGTAAATTCACTAGTATTGTAGAACTGAAACCCCGAAATACGATACATAGCTTTTGCCGGGTAATTTGGGTTTGCTTTAAACTGTGCAACCACCTTGTCTTTGGTAGGTTCCAGCGCACACTCAAAACGTCTGATGATAACCATCGGAATGATTACATCTTTATATTTATCACTCTGGTATGTACCACGCAGCTTATTTGCAATAGACCAGATAAAATTCACCTCTGTTGATACATCGATAGGGCTATCGTCCCACATTGCATCGATAGTCTGCTTTTGTGCCATTATATTTTCCTCCAATCAGACTAAGAGCTTCCTAACCCTAGTCATTGTTAATTTTATATGTTTAAGTGTCCAAAAATCGGGACTTAGTCCTCGATTCCCATCATCATCTTATAGTGCTGTTCCTGATGCATGGCAGTGAAAATCAACTCAAACACTTTTTTGCACTGTTCCACATCACTGCCATCATCAATATAGTTGAAGCCATCACTTATAACAGCTGGGCCGTCGTTCATATATGTGAGCATGCTTGAAGCAAGGTTGTATCGGTCATAATTAGGCTTCTGTCCTTCCACTTCATCCACAAACAACAGCTTATTCTGTTCCAGAACAATCTTGTGAAGGTCGTTTCCTTCGTAGCCACATATCTGAATAAAGTAGTATTCAAGAATATGTCGGATTACATTCTTCACCGTATTTGCTGTTTTCAGTTCCTTATATTCATCCCACAGAGCAGCATACGAGTTTTGAATTGGATTATAGTTCTCTTGCTCGGTAGGTACTCTCTGACTCTGACGCACACAAAGTTTAACTGAAGAAATGTTTTCTATCTTACGAATCATATAGAACGAAACGCTGTGATATCTCTTTGCTTGGTGATGCGTAATTTCCTTATGGAAATAAACATTGTGAGTCAGAATGAAAATCTGCTTAATATAGTCGCCGTCGACTTTATGGCTTCGATAGTCCGTATTGTTGTAACAAACCTCAATCATCTCTCTGACCAGAGCACTGACGATGAACAATGCTCCACTATCCATACTGGATACCGGGTCATCAATAACAACAATTTTATCTTTTACAGCTTCACTATTAAGGCTTCCTTTCACAAGGTGATAGTAATACAAGAATGCAATAAAGTTTCTTTCACCTTCGCTCAGTTTTTCTGCAACAGTTCCATCCGGCCGAATAACCTCATATGTATTTGCTACTCCGTCCTTTGCACGAAGATGGAAACCTTCAAAACCAGAATTATCAAGCAGAACATTGATGCTATCGATAGTGGCCTCAGTATTCACAATCTGTTTGTTTAGTTCATTGGCCTCTTTCTTCTTGGCAGTAGCATCCTTTTTTAACTGTTCCATTTTATCTTTCAATGCTTTTATTTCAGTGTCCAAATCAGACAGTGCTTTGTTGTACGCAGCTACATCAGCTTTCAAAAGCTCTGCAAGATACTCCCACACCTGCTTTTTGCATAGAACCTTCTTTGTTTTGAGGTCTCTGACTATCTCGTTATTTTCTTTGATTTTCTTATTAAAGCCATCAATCAGAGTGCCAATCTCAATGAGCAAACTATCAGTATCTTCTAAGGAAGCAATGGATGTCGGCTCTTTAATCTTTGCTGCAATTCTCTGTTTATTAATGGTTATCGCATCCACAAGAAGCTGAACTTTTACTTCATATTCTGACAAGTCTAATTCCGGCATAGCAGCAGATACATTGCCCTCCAGCGTTGCTACAACGGAATCCATCTCTGATTCATATGTTCTTTGAAAAGCATTAATCGCAGAGATGTCATCTTGATACTGTGCATCAAAGCATGCAGCTATTTCTTTATCAAAGTTAGACGGGAGTTTTTGCTGGCAATATGGGCATTTTCCGTCTGTCTGGCCAGCAAAATGAGTATGACCACTTCGCACCCAATCAGTAGCTTTTAGGGCTTTAATAAATTTTGCAAAGTCCGTATCACTGCTGCTGGAGATTGGTTTTCCCATCAATTCATATCCCGGCAGGGATGCATAGGTAACTTTACCTGCCTTAGACAGCATGTTGTACTGCTGTGCATCGCCAGAAAAAACGGTCCCATATAGAGTTTTTAAATCTTCAACATCATGAGCAACCGGCGTAATTGCTAAAATTTCTTGAGCGAATAATGCAGCTTTTTTCTTACCCTTAATAGCTTCATCGAATAGTGTTCTGGCTTCCGCACTCTTGCTCCAGCAGTCTGATTGAAATGTCGATAAAGCGGTATTCTTATCCGCTGTTTTCTGGTCTATAGCGGCCTTATGTCCGTTATATTCCTCACCCATTTTCTTGCGTTCTGCATTGAGTGTATCAACCTGCTCTTGAATAGCAATATTAGTTTCATTTACGGTGAATACACCAGCAAGATTTCCATAGTTACGCAAGTTAGCATTTATAAAATCTGTATCATACACAAGAACATCATAGTCAGTTGATGCCTTCCCAGCTTGCCACTGTAAACGCTCATCGTTTGCCTTAAACGTTCGTGCAATGGTAGATTTGCCTGCACCATTCTTCCCATAGAAGAAATTTACATACGTCGGTTCTATAACCTCATTGGAAAATGTGGCATCGTTTAACGTTATTTTTTCTATTGCTGATTTCATTTTAGGGTTCATATGCAAATCTACCTCCTGCTTCTATTCTTTAATTTTTCCTTCTCTGACCCATTCGTCAACTTCAGAGATTTTGAATTTATATCGTTTTCCAGCTTTATATACAGGTAATTTTCCTTCTTTTATCCAAGTACGGACTGTATCCTGACTCAAACTTAGGTGTTCTGCTACATCTTCAAGGTTTACCCATTTTTCAACTTGCATGTTTTCATATTCTGCACTCATATTATTCCTCCATGTTCGATTCCAGATGAGTGGTTGCGTATTTATAAAGAAAAGACTTGTATCCCAGCTTCCCTTAATACCTCTACTGCATTTATCTTTTTTATTGCCCAGTGCATACGATTCAATTCATTCGTTCCGCTGCAGCCTTCGATTCCGAGTTCAAACCGAAGTTCATTTATTTTCTGCTGTGGTATCCAGTTAAGTATTTGATAATATACTTTAATGCCATTGTCCTGAATCTTTACATCAACAATCAACCCATACGCAGCATAGTGGTCTTCATCTGTTTTCCCATAAGTGTGGTTCTCAGTCGCAATAATTGCCGGATAGGTTTTCAGCACCGATATTGCATCTTCTGACAAAGCCGCATAAGCTGCTTTCAGTTCTTTTGAGGTACTTTCCGTTATTGCTCTGTCCTTTCGAACAAGGCAATGACAGTACTGAGGATTTAATTCATCATCTCCAACAACCAGAAGGTGATAGAAATCTGTATTTAATGTAATGGTGTGCACTGCGTTAGGGCTTCCCGGCATGGGTGGTGCCCCACCCACCATCATTACGCTATAGGTATTGTTCACAGCGTCTGTATGAGCTACCAATGTATTATTGTTACCGGGCAAATTAAATGTCGTATTCGGTGTTTGCGCTTGCAAAGCTCCCGGTTGTGATGGCTGTAATTTATTCTCCATCTTTTTTCTGCCCTCCATAATAATTGTTCGTAATGCTATCGACATGCTGAATGAAGCTATTGTTATTTCCAGTTACGTTGAAATTAAAAACCATTTGCTGTTTAGATTTTTCTTTGTTCTGATGAGGATCTTCACAGTCCGCTTCAACTATGACATCTTCTGGTGAGCCATTAGCATCATTCTCAGCTATGTCACAATCTTCAAGCTGAATGTATCTGAGTTTGATATCTACTGGCCAATCGGCACCAATATCTCCTTTGTAAGTCCTTTTTGCTCCACCGGCAGACGGACACCAGAAATCGAATGTTTCAGCTCCAACTACATTATCAACACTACATACCGAATAATGAAATATACCTAATAGAAATGACTGCAAAGGAATTTCTTTCATATTTATGAGTTCTTTTTTCTGCGCTGTTGTTCCATCTTCTTTGATATAGAAAGATTGGCTATCATCAATGCAATTATCCAACGATATTAATTCGACGAGTGCTTTCACGAGTAGCTCGTCTTTTTTTATATCTCCTCCAGCATCAATGAAGTCATCCACAAAGCGGCACATTTTTCTCAATGTATCCACATACTCGTTCTTCACTCTTTCGTCAAAAACTCTCAATGCCGTTTTATCACCGAACGGGAAGTAGCCTCCGCCTGCATTCTTACATTTCTTATATTCTGAAGCGTTACCCTGAATTGTTTTAATTTCAGTCGGCATTGGTGTCGCTAAATCAGAACGTATCACTCTGGCCAAACCAATCAAAGTTTCATATTCAGTTAATCCATCTTTTTTTCCTGCGTAGTGTTCATTTGCACCCAGCAGTTGCTTTCTAGCCTCTAAAAGCAAGGTGAAAAACGTACCGCCACACAGTCTTAAATTTTCATTTTTTGTCATTGATTGTCCCTCTAACCAAATTTACCTACTCAACTTACTCAACTGTGAATGGCAAGCCTACTCAACTTACTATTTTCTAGCCCTGTGAAAAGCCACAGGGATTTTTTGATGTTTGTCGGCCGTCGAATCTGATGAATATAAACCAGAGCAACCCCCAACAAACCCTACTAAATCATCATAACACTTTTCGACATTATTTTCAATGTAGCGAGTATGAACGAACAATAAACTCTACAGCGAAATATGCCTGAAATCTCTGTTTCCACCTGTGACTGGTCACAAATCTATGCCAATCACAGGAGGTAAATGTTATGGCAAACAAAGACAATCAGAGCAAACAGTATCGTATCTACATCAAGGAATCCAAAAGCTGGGTAGACGTAAACAAGGAGTTCTACACGAACTACTACCGTGACATCAACGCCTACCGTAAACGCCAGCAGGAACATGGCCGTTGTGTCTGCCCTGCAAGCAAACGCTATTTATGCGACATGGACTGTATGACCTGTCCGTATGTCAAGGCTGGCGATCAGCTTTCTCTCGATAACACCGTAAGCGACGGTGAAGGAAATGAAAAGAGCTGGCTTGATGACATGCCGGATGAATCCGCAGCTATCGCTGAATTAATGGAGGACGCAGAACTTCTTCGTGCCCTCTACGCAAAGCTGAACGAGCTGGACCCGGAAGGCCGTCTTATCTGCCAGCTTATTATGGAAGGAAAATCGGAACGTGACTGCGGCAAGGAAATGGGCCTCTCTCGTAATACATTCGTGTATCGCAGGGACAAGCTGTTCCAGAAGCTCCGCTCCGAGCTTAAGGACTACATCTAATATGAATGGTCGTCCTCTGATTTTTTAGGGGACGATTTTTCTTTTCAAAAACTTTTTTATATTTTTTCGGCCAAACGGCAATCTCACCTCCATTGAGTAGTGTAAGGCGAAACAAAGCGACCTACAGAAAGCGAGGTGAACATCGTGAAACAGACTTTTCACAACCGAAGCGGCACTGACGCAGAAGTGATTGCTACTCTCACTGCAATCAGTCAGGTATCCGCAAGAATGGCGAAGAATCTCAGAATCATCGCCGCACACAGACAATCCGAGGAAGGAGGAACAGAAAATGTCAAAAATGAGCGATATGGCTATGACCATCGAAGAGCTGAGAAATGCCGCCGCTGCTATTAACGATGTAGCAAACTGGCTCGCACAGCAGTTTGGAGGAGCATCCGAAGCTACTGAAAAAGCAGAAGCCCCTGCTGCTCCTGCGAAAACTGCATTGACCCTTGAGGAAGTTCGAGCTGTTCTGGCTGATAAATCTCGTGCCGGGCATACAGCTGAAATTCGAGAGCTTCTTAAAAAGTACGGTGCAAGCAAGTTGTCACTCGTAGACCCGAAACATTATGAAGCCCTGCTTAGGGAAGTGGAGGTGCTCTAATATGCCACCTAAAGGACATTCAATCCTCTCCGCATCATCTTCTGACCGCTGGCTCCACTGCCCACCGTCAGCAAGACTCTGCGAAACCTATGAGGATAAAGGTAGTGATTATGCTGCAGAAGGTACCGACGCACACGCTCTTTGTGAATACAAGCTCCTTAAAGCTCTCGGCATGGAAGCTACTGATCCAACCAAAAGTCTCGACTGGTACAACGCCGAAATGGAAGATTGTGCCACCGGGTACGCCAGCTTTATTATGGAGCTTTTGGAAGATGCCAAGCAGACCTGCTCCGATCCAGTTGTTCTGATTGAACAACGAGTGGACTTTTCCCGTTGGGTGGAACAAGGCTTCGGAACCTCAGATGCTATTCTCATCAGCGATGGAACTATGCATGTGATTGACTACAAACACGGTCTTGGAATACTTGTTTGCGCTGAAGACAATCCACAGATGAAATGCTACGCTCTTGGCGCTCTGGAGCTTTTCGATGATATTTATGACATCGATACGGTCAGCATGACCATCTACCAGCCCAGACGTCAGAACGTTTCTACCTATGAAGTCAGTAAGGATGACCTGTATCAGTGGGCCGATGAAGTTCTGAAGCCTACCGCAGACCTCGCCTTTGCCAGTGATGGAAACTTCCTGTGCGGTGAATGGTGCGGATTCTGTAAGGCAAAGCATGAATGCCGGGCCAGAGCAGAAGCCAATCTTCTACTCGCACAGCACGATTTCAAACTGCCACCACTGCTTACGGATTCAGAAATTGAAGTCATTCTTTCCCGTGTCGACGAGCTGGTCTCCTGGGCCAACGACATCAAGGAGTATGCACTCCAGCAGGCAATCAGCGGTAAAGAATGGACCGGTTGGAAGCTGGTCGAAGGTCGCTCTAATCGCAGATATACCAACGAAGCCGCTGTATCAAAGGCTGTCGAATCTGCTGGTTTTGACCCTTATGAAAAGAAGCTACTTGGTATCACTGCTATGCAAAAGCTACTCGGCAAATCTCGCTTCGAGGAACTCCTTGCAGCCTATATTGAAAAGCCACAAGGCAAACCTACTCTTGTGCCGGAAAGCGATAAACGCCCGGCAATGAACACAGCAAAAAATGATTTATGGAGGAATATGACAATGAGTAAAAATGTAAAAATGACAAATCCCATGAAGGTTATCACTGGTCCTAACACACGTTGGAGCTATGCCAACGTCTGGGAACCTAAATCCATCAACGGTGGCACTCCGAAATATAGTGTCAGCCTGATTATCCCAAAATCCGACACAAAGACTGTTGCAAAGATTGAAGCTGCTATCGAGGCTGCATACCGTGAAGGTGAAGCAAAGCTCAAGGGCAATGGTAAATCCGTACCTGCTCTTTCTGTACTTAAGACGCCTCTTCGTGACGGAGATCTTGAAAGACCGGACGATCCTGCATACGCTGGCAGCTTCTTTGTGAATGCAAATGCAACCTCTGCACCTGGTATCGTAGATGCAGACCGCAATCCTATCCTCACTCGTTCTGAGGTTTACTCTGGAATCTACGGTCGTGCCAGCATCAGTTTTTACGCTTTCAACAGCTCTGGCAATAAAGGCATCGCCTGTGGCCTTAACAATTTGCAGAAGATTCATGATGGCGAGCCTCTTGGCGGTAAGGCATCTGCTGAATCTGACTTTGCAACTGATAACGACGATGATTTTCTTGACTAATGGAGGTAGCAAACTATGGAGACAATCGTGATTAGCACAATTCTTGTAAACATCTGTATCGGCTGCTTCGCTTGCGTCGGTCTCACTACTGCAATCTCTATGATTCAGAGTATCATCAACGACCATAAACGTGAAAAGCGTGAGCAGGAAAAAGACAAGCGCGACCTCGAATACCACGAAAAGCGCATGAAAGACTTTAAGTAATCTATCAACCTGCTGGCGGTGGAACTCACTGCCGCCAGCACATTTTCTGACAAAAGGAGACAACCTATGAATGAATTTGCAGAAATCTTAAATCTATTTATTGCTAATGTCATCTCCTATACCTTTTTTGCGGCGGTATATGGCTTCATCATCTACAACGTAGGAAAAATCATTTTTTACCTTGTTAGTTATGCGGTATACCACATTCGTCGTGACATCAATAAATATAAATCCAATAAAGATAAACAGTAACAAGGCAGGCGGCAGGGATTTCTCTGCTGCCTGTTTTGTAGAAAGGACAATCTCATGAAAACACTTAGTATCGATATTGAAACCTACAGCGATGTGCCACTTCAGAAAACCGGAGTATATCGCTATGTAGAGTCACCTGATTTTGAAATCTTACTCTTTGCCTACAGTGTAGATAACCAGCCCGTTCAGGTCATTGATCTTGCCTGCGGAGAACAGATTCCAAAAGAAATCCTTCTTGCTCTAGAGGATGAATGTGTCATCAAGTGGGCCTTCAACGCTACCTTTGAACGCATCTGTCTTTCTCGTTTCTTAGGTTATCCGACCGGAGAATATCTGAAACCGGAAAGCTGGCGTTGCTCTATGATATGGTCCGCCACGATGGGGCTTCCACTCTCCTTGGAAGGTGTCACGAATCAAAAAGCGCTTTGATGTGAGAGAAATAAAGTCCAGCAAGGACATCACCGACTGGAATGCTGGAAAGATACCAGTCGCAGTCATTCATCCTGCATCTGCTGGTCATGGACTCAATCTACAGGCTGGCGGTTCCACCCTTATCTGGTTTGGTCTGACATGGTCACTGGAATTATATCAGCAGACCAACGCCCGACTTTGGAGACAGGGCCAAGCCGCCGGAACCGTGGTGATAGAGCATATCATCACAAAAGGAAAATACAAATCAACCACAATCGTTTTCTTGGATACACGAAAGACGCGGACGGCAACCTCATCATCGATCCAGAACAGGCAGAAATCGTAAAGCGCATTTATCGAGAATATTTAGAAGGTCTCAGTATGGACAAGATTGCTGCAGGCCTGGAGCGTGACGGTATCCTTACCGGTGCCGGAGGGGAAAAGTGGCACACAAGCACCATCAACAAAATTCTCCGAAACGAGAAATACATCGGTGATGCCCTGCTTCAAAAGACCTACACTACAGACTTTCTAAACAAGACCAGAGTTAAAAATAACGGTCTTGTTCCACAATACTATGTAGAAGGCGATCACGAAGCCATTATTCCGAAGAACATTTACCAGCAGATACAGGAAGAACTTGTCCGCAGACGAGTGGTAAAAACCAGTGACAATGGCAAAAAACGAAGCTACAGTTGCAATCACTGCTTCTCCCAAATCGTCATTTTCGGCGAATGCGGTGAAATGTTCCGAAGACTCCACTGGAACAATCGAGGCGTCAAATCAATTGTCTGGCGCTGCATCAGCAGGCTGGAATCCACCGGACTTGAATGCCACGCTCGAACCATCAATGAGCTGGTTCTTCAGGATGCCGTTGTCAATGCCATCAATCAATTACTCGGCGACAAAAATAACTATCAGGCACAGCTCCAGCTTAACATTGCCGCAGTCATCCGAGCTTCACAGGTAACAGCCATAGACAGCATTGACAAGAAGCTAATGGCCCTGCAACAGGAGCTGATTCAAAAAGCCAACAGTAAAGAGGACTACGACGAAATAGCGGATGAGATCTTCAGATTCCGAGAACTTCGTCAGAAAACCACTGTCGATACCGCCGCAAGGGATGAACAGATAAAGAGAATTAACGACTTGCAGGATTACATCTCACAGCAGACCGCCCTCCTTACTGAATTCGATGAATCACTGGTGCGACGCTGGATTAAGCAGATCACCATCTGGGATGACCGCATAATAGTTGAATTGAAATCTGGCGTCAGCATTGATGTGGATGCATAACTCTATAGATATACAATGGCTCCCCACCACTGGATAATTCCCGGTGATGGGGAGCCTTTTCATTTTATTTCAAATTTTCAATATTTAATTCCATGAACGTTAAAAAGTTAGTAGCATCTTTTAACAAACAGGAAAAGGTTTCTGCATAGTTTTCTTTTTTCACATCAAGCTTTTTCGTAATTTTTTGATATCCCTTTCCTTTACGATGTCCCGTTCCACTTGAACGTAACTCCTGTAGATTTCTCAAGAACTTAATATGCTCATTATAGTTTTCGATATTACTTTCACATAGCCAAGCTTCTATTTTTGAAATGCTACCTACAAGTTTTTCGTAATTACCAGTTAACCGTTTTGAAATGCTCTTTTCATTTAAAGAATCAATCAGTATTTTGACTAAAGAAAGAACCAGCATATCCATCTCAGTAATTGAATTATTTACTGGAACTCGTAATATTTCAAAATTATAAGCATCCTGCTCTGTTAATGATAAAAATAAAGGCCATCCATACTTTTCAGTGAAAACTCTATTTAATCGTGTATAAGCTTTCTTAAAAACAAAATCTGGAGACTCTGAGTCTGATGCAATACACATAAAATCTCTCTTTATTTTTGTTTTGCTCAATTTTCCTCCAATCGACTTGTTAAATCCCCTCCAATAATGCTGCTCGGCTTCACTTGGTAAATCTCTTCCTAAATCACCTAAATAAGCTGATACATAATCTGAATTACTATTATCAATATACAATGACCACAATACACCACATCGAATAATTCCATCTTCGACTTTATAAATTTCAGGTTTCGAATAATACTTATTCAGTACTGCACTGTCAAAATATACAGGTGTTAAATAGTGCGGCGCTGTTGGATTTGCCCCGAAGTAGTTGTTTAATTCTTTCGGATTACAAGTATGGCGTATTTCTTTTCCGTTCTCATCTATACCAATAATAAAATCAACATAAGTCTTTTCTTCATTATACGGCCAAATATTACTATCACATAAACTGCAACCTGAGACAACATTTTTTGCATAAATGATGGAATAATTTTTCCTTTTTAGTCCAGTTGATGTATTTCCGATATTAAGTGCATAAAAAATTGTGTTTTCGCTATTTCTATAAACCAATCCATCTTCCTTGATTTTTTCCGAATTATCGATAGAAACGCACCTGCTATCAATATGTATCATCAATACTTTTTCTTTTACTGCTAGATACGTTTTTAAGTATCTTTTATGTATAGTTACATACCCATTATCATTCATTTTCACTACGGTAATTCCTTCACCGTTAGAAACATCAATATATTCATTTTTTTGTGAATTGAAATACAGATTGAATAATAATCGAAACTCTTCAACAATTTCTATTGAATCTGTAGCTACGCCATTATATTCTCTTTTTATAACAAGTGGTTCATAACCATTGTCATTTCCCCAACGATGATAAACCTTTTCATCATCCTCCCAAGAACCGTAAACTGTAATTCCAGGCATCAATGTATGTGCATTATATGTATCATTTTCCATATCATTTTCAACTTCATTCAAAGGAAGAAGAAAACTCTGAAGGTATATATCATACTTTTTATCAATTTTATTTCCTGATACAGGAACCATTATGTCAGCATCTAATCCTCTCTCTATCCATTCTCGAATATCAATCTGATACAAATAATCTTTATCCATCATCTTTCAAATCCTCCTGTTATCTATTCCACTGCCAAGTCTGCCCCTTAGTATCGAGTGGCTTAAACTGCGGTCGGCTCTGACAACAATCCTAGTGACACAACCTCTGACATCTAATCCACAGCCTAAACCCTACCGCTATTCTCCGGTACTCAATTTCTCTCCAATCAGACCGAAAAGTAGATATGTTTCCATATAATAAAACCGAGCTTTCCGCAAGGCTTCTCTGATGATACCAACCTTACAAAAAGCCCGGAAATACGCCGCTTTTCAGCACTTGATTTTATTTTCTTGACAGCAAACACACAGTCTCAACATGGACTCCCTGCGGAAACATATCAGTAGTAGAAACCCGCACCAGTTCATAATCCTCCGCACACAGCACCTTCAGATCCCTCGCCAGTGTCGCACTGTCACAGCTCACATACACAACCCTCTCCGGCTTCATTTTAAGGATCGTATTCAGAAGTACCTCATCACAGCCCTTCCGTGGCGGGTCTACCACGATAACGTCTGCATAAACGCCATTCTTCTCATACTCCCTCGGCAGTACTTCCTCTGCTTTTCCAACAAAAAACTCCACGTTCTCGATTCCATTAAGCTTAGCATTCTCTCTTGCATTGTCAATGGCCTGTGGTACGATCTCCACGCCGCGGACAAATTTTGCTTTCTGAGCCAGGAACAGGGAGATGGTTCCGATTCCACAGTACAGGTCCCAGACTGTTTCATTTCCGGTGAGACCTGCGTACTCCAGGGCCTTTCCGTACAGTTTTTCGGTCTGGATGGGATTGACCTGGAAAAAGGACAGTGGTGAGATCTGATAGGATATATTTCCGATACTGTCCGTTATATAGGACTGTCCCCAAAGAAGACGGAGCTGGTCTCCCAGGATTACATTGTTCCGTTTTTTGTTGACATTGATGGTGATGCTGGTCATTTCCGGAATTTCACACAAAGAATCCACCAGAGCTTTTTCTGCAGGGATCTTATCTCCGTTTAAGATCAGACAAACCATCATCTCGTCTGTATGGAAACCATAGCGGATCATAATGTGGCGTACAAGGCCTTTGCCTGTCGTCTCATCGTAAGGCTGGACATGATATTTTTCCATGTGGCCGATCACACGGTCCAAAACATCCTTATTCTGTTTCACTCCCAGAATACAGTCCCGGTTGTCAATAATAGAGTGGGTCCTTCCTGCATAAAAACCGGTGATGATCTTTCCGTCTTTATTTTTTCCTACCGGGAACTGTGCCTTGTTGCGGTAATGGTAAGGCTCGTCCATTCCCATGATCGTCTCCATCGGGAAATCCTTAAAACCGCCGATCCGCTCCAGATGGCCACGGACTTTTTTCTCCTTGAATTTCAGCTGCTGCTCGTAGGATAATGCCTGAAGCTGGCATCCTCCGCACTGGCGGGCAATAGAGCAGGCAGGTTTCACACGGTATGGAGACGGTGTGATCACCTCCATCAGACGGCCATAGCCATAGTTCTTTTTTGCCTTGATGATCTTGGCTTTGATCCGGTCTCCGATCACGGCGTCTTTCACAAAAACGGTGAAGCCATCGGCTTTCCCGATACCTTCACCGTCAACTCCGCAATCCTCTATATCTAAAGTGAGTATATCGTTTTTACGGAATTCCATGTATTAAATATCTCCTGTTCTTCTTAAATTGGACTCAAAAAGCCGGTTGAAACCAAGCCATTCTTTTTTGCCTTTGTCTGCGTGGAAAATTTCTGTCAGTGTCTCCATCCTTGCATCTGTATTGTCTGCCAGATTCAGGGCAACTGCCTCCGCAAGTGCCGGTTTCTTGGGAGAACCGTACTCCAGCTCACCATGATGTGCAAGAATACAATGGATCACCTGATTTTCAAGCTTCTCCGGAAAATCCGGGATCTCTTTTGCAAGATCATGTACCATCTGTGCCCCGATCACAATATGTCCAAGAAGCTGTCCCTCATCTGTATAATCATTCATCGGAAAAGCAGAAAGCTCCTTCGTTTTGCCCACATCATGAAGAAGTGCGGTTGTGATCAGAAGATCTCGGTTCAATAGCGGATATGCATTCGCCATATAATCGCAGAGACGGGTCACTCCAAGAGTGTGCTCCATCAGTCCGCCGATAAAGCCGTGATGTACGGTCTTGGCTGCAGAATGTCCCTCAAATATCTTCATAAATTCCTGATCTTCTACAAAAAGCTTCTTCAGAAGCTGGGAAAGATAGGGATTCTTCACACTGTTGATAAGCTCTCGCAGCTGGCTCTGCATATCATCCACACTGTTCTCACTGGTAGGAAGATAATCTGCCGGATCATACTCCCCTTCTCCTGCCTTGCGTGCTCTCTTGATATTCAGCTGCATGGCGCCTGCAAAGCTTGTCACATCTCCCATGATCTCAATGTAATCCAACGCATCAAACTCATCAATTCCCAGAGAATTGGGATCCCAGATCTTACCATCGATCACACCTGTTTTATCCTGAAGGATCAGATTCTCATAGGGCTTACCATTCTTCGTTGTAGCTGCCTGTTTCTGTTTGCAGAGATAGATCCCGTTTACTCTGTCTCCCTCATGTAATTCATTTAAAAAACGCATAAAATTCTTGCCTTTCTGTTCTTTTTACTTTCAAAGCAGACATACTCACAAACACATCCGCTTCACACTTTGCATTCATAGCCAGACTTTCTTTATGATCTTTGGCCGCATCCCGGTCCAGGCTTTCTGGCATTTCTGCACAATTTCCACTTACTTCCGGGCTTTATTCAGTATCATAACACATTTTACTTTCCTTTGCTATGGAAATCATGTAAAATAGGAAACGAAGTGTTTTTTTTGCATATCCTGTGTTACGCAGAAAAGCACGGAATCAACAGAAGTAACAAAAAGGAGTAACTACAGCAACAATGAACAAAAAAGCATACAAAGCACTTGAATACTATAAAATCATAGATCTGCTCACAGACAAGGCCTCCTCCCCCATGGGAAAGGATCTCTGTCGGAAGCTTACCCCTTCCACAGACATTGAAGAGATCCGGTCCATGCAGCTGCAGACACACGATGCCCTTGCACGCCTGTTCAAAAAAGGCGGCATTTCCTTCGGCAGTGTCAAGGACATCCGCGGCACATTAAAACGTCTTACTGTTGGCAGCGCCCTGAATGCACCGGAGCTGCTTTCTGTCTGCAGTCTTCTTGAGAATACCGGTCGTGTAAAGGCCTATTCCAGAAGTGACCGTGATGACGGAATGACCGATTCCCTTGACGGAATGTTTGCGGCACTGGAACCTCTGACACCACTCAGCACAGAGATCCGCCGCTGTATCCTTTCCGAGGATGAGATCAGTGACGATGCCAGCAGCACGCTTCGTCAGATCCGCCGCAGCATCAAAGCCACCAACGACCGGATACACACCCAGCTTTCTTCTCTGGTTGCAGGAAGTGCCAGGAATTATCTTCAGGATTCCGTTATCACCATGCGCGACGGTCGCTACTGTATCCCGGTAAAAGCTGAATATAAAGGCCAGGTTCCCGGTATGATCCACGACCAGTCCGCCACAGGTTCCACTCTTTTCATTGAGCCTATGGCTGTTGTCAAGCTGAACAACGACATCCGCGAGCTGGAGCTGAAAGAGCAGAAAGAGATCGAAGTGATCCTTGCATCCTTAAGCCAGCAGGTAGCTGCTGAGCTGGAGGCTATTCACGCAGATCTTTCCATCATGGTACAGCTGGACTTTATTTTTGCCCGTGCCGCACTTGCCATGGACATGAACGCCAGTGAACCTATTTTCAACATAGAAGGCCGGATCCGGCTTCGCCAGGCCCGTCATCCACTGATCGATAAGAAAAAAGCCGTTCCTATTGACATCCGTCTCGGGGATGATTTTGACCTCCTGGTTGTCACCGGACCAAACACCGGCGGTAAAACTGTTTCTCTGAAAACCGTAGGTCTTCTTACCATGATGGGACAGTCGGGTCTCCATATCCCGGCGCTGGATCGTTCCGAACTTGCACTTTTCCGCGAGGTTTATGCTGATATCGGAGATGAGCAGAGCATTGAACAGTCCTTAAGTACCTTCTCCTCTCATATGACAAACGTGGTTTCCTTCCTGAAATCCGCAGATCAGGATTCCCTGGTCCTCTTCGATGAGCTTGGTGCAGGTACGGACCCTACAGAGGGTGCCGCTCTTGCCATTGCGATCCTGTCACATCTTCACGAGCAGGGTATCCGTACCATGGCAACCACCCATTACAGCGAACTGAAGATCTATGCCCTCTCCACTCCAGGTGTGGAAAATGCCTGCTGTGAATTCGATGTAGAAACCTTACGTCCGACCTACCGCCTTCTGATCGGTGTTCCGGGAAAAAGTAACGCATTTGCCATTTCTTCCAAGCTGGGGCTTCCGGATTTCATCATCGACAAAGCAAAGGAACAGATCAGCGAGCAGGATGAATCTTTTGAAGATGTTCTGACATCCCTGGAGCAGAGCCGTGTCACCATCGAAAACGAGCGTGCTGAAATTGCCCGTTACAAAGAACAGGTAGAAGATCTGAAAAAATCTCTTCAGGAAAAAGAAGAAAAGCTGGATGAACGTAAAGAGCGGATTCTCAGAGAAGCCAATGAACAGGCACATGCGATTCTCCGCGATACCAAGGAATACGCAGATCAGACCATGAAGCTTTTCCATAAATTCCAGAAGGATCACGTAGATACCGCTTCCGTGGAAAAAGAGCGCCAGAACCTAAAAAAACGTATGTCAAAAGCCGAAAATGGAATGTCTTCCAGGCAGCAGAAGCAAAAGCCAAAGAAACAGCTGAAGCCATCCGATCTTTCTCTTGGCGATACCGTAAAGGTGCTCAGCCTGAATCTGAAAGGAACAGTTTCCAGTCATCCGGATTCCAGAGGATATCTCTTTGTGCAGATGGGTATCATCCGTTCCAAGGTTCATATCTCCGATCTGGAGCTTGTGGACGAGCCGGTGATCACCACTCCGTCCATGCAGCGTACCGGCGCCGGAAAGATCCGTATGTCCAAGGCAGCCAGCATTTCCACAGAGATCAATCTTCTGGGGAAAACCGTAGATGAGGCAGTTGCAGAGCTGGATAAATATCTGGATGACGCCTATATCGCACACATGAAATCCGTCCGTATCGTTCACGGAAAAGGTACCGGTGCCCTCCGCAAAGGTGTCCACAATTACCTGAAGCGCCAAAAGCACGTAGCTTCTTTCCGTCTCGGCGAATTCGGAGAAGGCGATGCCGGCGTGACCATTGTAGAATTCAAGAAATAAAAAGGAGCTGAAGCCATGGCTATAAAACAGAAAATCCTCATTGTTGACGATGACAACAACATTGCAGAGCTGGTTGCTCTCTATCTCACAAAAGAATGCTTTGAGACTAAGATCGTAAATGACGGCGAGGAAGCCCTGAAGCAGTTCCATATTTTTCACCCGGATCTGATCCTTCTGGATCTCATGCTTCCGGGCATTGACGGATACCAGGTATGCCGTGAGATCCGTCACACCTCCGATGTACCGATCATTATGCTTTCCGCCAAGGGAGAAACCTTTGACAAAGTCCTGGGACTGGAACTTGGAGCGGATGATTACATCATCAAGCCTTTTGACTCCAAAGAGCTGGTGGCACGTGTCCGTGCGGTACTGCGCAGATTTCATGTAAAATCTCCGTCTGCCGCACCAAAGGAAAAATGTGTTTCCTATCCGGATCTGGTGATCAACCTGACCAACTATTCTGTAACTTATATGGGACACCAGATCGATATGCCGCCAAAGGAGCTGGAGCTTCTCTATTTCCTGGCAGCTTCTCCCAATCAGGTTTTCACAAGAGAACAGCTTCTGGATCACATCTGGGGCTATGAATACATTGGCGATACCAGAACCGTAGACGTTCACATCAAACGTCTCCGTGAGAAGATCAAGGATAACCCAAACTGGGCTCTTTCCACAGTCTGGGGGATCGGTTACAAATTTGAGGTAAAGGATTCATGAAACAGCATCTTTATACTAAACTGCTGATCCTGTACTTTATGCTGGGCGGAATCTGCTTTCTGCTGCTTTCCTCCGGTGGCTCCTACCTGGTAGAAAAAAGGCTGGAGCGCTCTACCGGAGAGTCCCTTTACCGCACTGCCAGCCAACTGGTTTCCAAAAATGAACTTCGTCAGGCTGTAAAAAACCCCAAAAACGAATCCCTCACCCTGGCTCTTTCCTCTGCAGCAGCCTTTCAAAATGCAGATTTCTGGGTTATGGATACAGATGGGAACGTTCTGATAAACACAAACCAGCAGTCCTCTGATTCCGGTGATATCACCGTCAGGAACTTCCGACCGGAAGATTACGAAGATACCTGCTATTCCTCCGGTACGTTTTACGGGACATTAAAAACCACACAGCTAAGCACAGTCGTTCCCATAAAAGATACGGATCTGGTGACTGGTTATCTGGTGATCCACTACCCTATGAAAAACCTCTACGAAAGCCGCAGCAATATCGTAGAGGTTATGGTCCTGATCTTTATTGTGATCTATGCACTGTTTTTCAGTTTTCTTCTGATCTATTTTTACAGGGTCCACAAACCTCTGAAAGAAATCTTAAAGGGTGCCCTGGAATTTGCCAACGGAAATCTTACCTACACGATCCCCGTAGATTCTGAAGATGAGATGGGATATCTTTCCCACTCCCTGAATTACATGGCAGACAAGCTAAACAAAAACGGAGAGTATCAACGACAATTCATTTCCAATGTGTCCCATGATTTCCGCTCGCCTCTGACCTCCATCAAAGGCTATGTGGAAGCCATGCTGGACGGTACCATCCCACCGGAAATGCAGGAACGTTATCTGAAAGTCATTGCTTTTGAATCCACCCGTCTGGAGAAGCTTACCCGAAGTCTCCTTACCTTAAACGAACTGGATGTCAAAAAGCGTATGATGCATATGCGGCGTTTTGATATCAATGAAACGATCCGTACCACAGCCGCCACCTTTGAGGGAACCTGTTCGGAACGAAACATCCGTCTGGAGCTCCTCCTTGCGGGAAAAGAGCTTTTTGTCCGTGCAGATATGGAACAGATCCAGCAGGTACTGTACAATTTATTGGACAATGCAGTAAAATTCAGCAACGACAATTCTTCTATCACACTGGAAACCACAGTCAATCATGGCAAGGTTTTTGTCTCAGTCAAAGACCATGGAAGCGGAATTCCAAAGGAAAGTCTTTCCAGGATCTGGGACCGTTTCTATAAGATCGATGTCTCCCGTGGAAAAGACCGCAAGGGTACCGGGCTTGGCCTTGCCATTGTAAAAGAGATCATCAACGCTCATAAGCAGAATATCAATGTGATCAGCACCGTAGGTGTTGGAACAGAATTTATCTTTACACTGGAAAAAGCAAAATAAAACATCAAAAAACCTCTGATCCGGAAGGCTGTAAAAGAAATATCTCTCAATATCTCCTACAGTATTTCCGGATCAGCGGTTTTTATTTACTCTTTGCAGGCTTATTTCCAATCGTAATTTCTCAGGTGGCCTTCCAGATTCATATGCGTAAAATTATGCTGTCGCAGCGCCTCATAAAGCACAATGGCAACTGAATTGCTTAAATTCAGGGAACGGATATCTCCGATCATCGGGATTCGCACGCAGGTTTCCTGATTGTTTACCAAGATATCCTCCGGGATTCCCGCACTCTCCTTGCCAAACATAATGAAACAGTCATCCTCATACTGCACATCTGTATAAGTCTGAGGTGCCTTGGTGGTTGCGTAATAAATCTTTGCTCCCGGATTCTTTTTGAGAAAATCCTCATAGTCTAGATATCTGGTCACATCCAGATGTTCCCAATAATCCATACCTGCACGCTTGATGGCCTTTTCATTCAGGCGAAAACCAAGCGGTTCGATCAGATGCAGCCTGGTTCCTGTTGCCACACAGGTTCTTCCGATATTTCCTGTATTTGCCGGAATTTCCGGCTCATGGAGCACAATATTCAAAACTCCCATTTATTTTTTTCCTCTTTTCTACATAGCATTAAATATACAAAATATGCATTCGCAATCCGCTTCGCTGCTTGCTCATGAGATCAAAAAGCCAAGCTTTTTGGTCTCATCTTCTGCCGGGCGTTCCAGATATCTGGCATTTCCGCCGCTGTAAAGAAGCCTGTTATTTCCGGAATCGGTCTGCCCGATCACTGCTGCCATGATCCCCTCTCGCCGCAACTGCTGCACAAACGCATCACCGCCATGGATTCCCATAAGAATACTTCCGCCGGAAAGCAGCTTGTACGGATTCACATCAAGGATCTCACAGATCTCTATGGTTTCCTGTCGGATGGGCACACTTCGAAGATCTGCACTAAGACCTACTCCGGATGCCTCCGCCATTTTCCAGAGGGCAGCAAGAAAGCCGCCTTCTCCCATCCGATATCGGGCACTGGCTCCGGATTCTTCCGCCATTTTCCAAATTTTATCATTCTCTGTTCCTGTTCCGTAAACCTCAGGAAGCTTTACAGCATCCTCGAGAAACCGTTCTGCAAAAAACTCCCGCAGCCTGTCATGATAATTCTTTGTGATCCATGCAGTTCCTTCTGCTGCCACAGGGCCTGCCACGATCAGCTCGTCTCCCGGCATAAGCCGTCCGTCTATCTCTGCCTGAAGCGCCTCCAGTGCTTTTTTTCCAAGTTTCATAACTGCCGCCTTAATAAATGATCAGCGAAAGCACAGTCGGAACTACCATTGCCAGTACCAGAATAACTGCGATGATCGCTGTGATCACTTTTCTTTTTTTCGGATCAAACATTCCCATAATTATCATTCACCTCATCTGTAATATCCGTTAATTGCGCATTGTTGGTCAAAGGATCCCTGTCTGTATAATCAAAAAGAAGCTTCTTTCCATCCCGGAACACCTCGATATGGGCGGTTTTCGGGATTTTTTTCGCTTTCCGGTAATCCCAGATCAGCCGCTCATACGGCTTCTGGTCTGAAGCAAAGGATGGCCTGCTCTTTAAATTCTCTCGAAGATAAAGATCCAGGAGCATTACATCGGAAAGTGCTTCCGACGGGATCTCTTTCTGTTCTCCGGCAAACTCCATAAGGATCTCATAGCGCCTCATCCTGGAATGAGAGATCTCCGAGTATCCTTTTTTCTCATAAAATCTGCCAAGTGCCTCATACATCCGGAAAGGATCGTCAAAATACTTCTCCAGAAATACAAGGGTATTTTTGAACTGCCCACTATTATAATACACTTCCACCATACTTTCCACCATTTTCAGCCTTAAAATCTCCCCGTAGGTCAGCCAGGCTGTGGAAAGTACCTCATAGGGTTCCCGATCCTTGTAAAGAATCTGATATTCCCCTGTCATTTCCATCATGTGTGAGCCCTTCAGCACCTTCAGAAAACCAAGCTGAAACTGTTCCGGACGCAGTGCGTAAACATCGCAGAAGGACTTGTGGAAGCTGTCGTATCCCTCATAGGGAAGTCCTGCGATCAGATCCAGATGCTGGTGGATATTTCCAAAGCTGTGGATCTGCTCTACAATCCCTTTCAGCTTTTCAAAATCCATGGTTCTACGAATGGCTTTGATGGTCTGAGGATTGGTGGACTGTACACCAATCTCCAGCTGGATCAGGCCCGGACGCATGGTTTTCATCAGCGCCAGCTCCTCCGCACGGAGAAGATCTGCTGAAATCTCAAAATGAAAATTGGTGATCCCGTTATCATTCTCCGTAATATACCTCCAGATCTCCATGGCATGGTCATGCTTGCAGTTGAAGGTACGATCCACAAATTTGACCTGAGGAACTTTATTATCAATAAAAAACTGCAATTCCTTTTTTACAAGCTCAATATCACGGAACCGAAGCTTCTTATCTATGGAAGAAAGGCAGTAGCTGCAGGAAAAGGGGCATCCCCTGCTGCTCTCATAATAAATAATGCGGTTTTTAAACTCTGTAAGATTGCTGTATGCAAACGGAACTTTACTTAAATCCATCAATTCCCGCCAGCCCGTGTGTACAATATCCCTGCCTTTGTTTTCATCACGAAAAGCTACTCCGCGGATCCCGCTCAAAGTTTCCGGTTTTCTTTCTATATAATAACCTGCCAGTTCATGGAAGGTTTCCTCTCCTTCTCCCACCATCACTCCAAAAAACGCAGGATTCTTTTTCAGAAATTCCACCGCATCGTAGGATACCTCCGGGCCTCCTGCCCAAAACTCCACCTGTGGAAGGATTTTCTTAAGATCCGGCACCAGCTCCCTGACAAAGGAAATATTCCAGATATAGCAGGAAAAGCAGACCACATCCGGCTGCTCCAGATAAATATCTTTTAAAATGTCATCCCTGATCTGATTGATCGTATACTCTTTGACCACAACCCTGGAGCTGTATTCTCCGGAACAGGATTTCAGGTTATATACCGCCAGATTGGAATGGATATATTTTGCATTGCATGCTGCAAGTAAGATTTTCAAATTTTATATTCTCCTAACTTCTGTCGGATAATTTCTTTCCCCGGCAGTTTTCATTATTTCTCTGTTGATCCTTTTCGCTTTATGATTATAACGTTCCCGCCACCGGATGTAAATAGAAAAACAGGGGTTACTGTTCACTGGTAATATTCCGCGAGGTGTTTTTTGTGAGCGAAGGTCACAGAAAACCCGAGACATACCGCGCGAATTTATGCGATCAGCATAAATTCTGTGCATCGCGAAGCGTGTTGCTGAGAACGGAGTGAACAGTAACAAACAGGGATTTCCCTCCTGCCGCAAAAATGCCGTTTTTGTTGTATTTCCATCCAAACAGCGTTAAAATGAGTACTATATATTTTTATAAAGGAGTAATCTTTTTATGGATCGAAACAGCTGTCTGAATTATTTTCAGGTGTTTCCCTTCTGGGAACATATGACGGAAGAAGATCGGAATTTTCTTCTTGATAACATTCGCGAGCTTCATTACCCGGCAGGTGCTGCCATACAGTCTGAAGAGCGCCAGTGCCTAGGAACTCTTTTTCTTCTGAAGGGAGTTCTCCGTGTTTATCTACTGTCCGCTCAGGGAAAAGAGGCAACCCTATACCGTTTAAGGGACAGTGACATCTGCACTCTTTCCGCCTCCTGCATGCTTTCTGCCATTACATTTGATGTACAGATCGATGCAGAAACAGACTGTGATCTGCTTCTGCTTCCGGCAGTTCCTTTTTCCCGGCTGATGAAAAACAATATCTATCTGGAAAATTTCATCTACAAACGGACAACTGAACATTTCTCAGATGTGATCGCAGGAATCGAACGGACATTTTTTATGACCCTGACTCAGAGAATCGCAGCCTTTCTTCTGGATGAAGCTGCAGATACCGGTTCCGATGAACTCGCTCTCACACAGGAAGCCATCGCCCGCTCCATCGGAAGTGCCAGAGAAGCTGTCAGCCGCAGCCTTAAAAAAATGAATAAAGACGGCTCTATCCAGATCTCACGGGGATCGATCCGCATTCTGGATAAAAGACGTCTTTATGAAATGATGAATACTTTTTAATTTGAAGATGTTTTAGGTGCCGGCTGCAGGATCCACCAGAACAGCATCGGCATAATAGTCATTACCGGCCACATATAACGGATCATCCCATTTACAGGAGACACAAGACATATCAGTATATTCAGCACCGGTATGGCAAAGATCAGGAGTTTTTTCCATTGCTTCTTCACCAGAAGATATCCCATCAGCAACAGAGTAAGCCAGGTATACGTTCCTGCACTTAAGATAAGTCCCAGGCCAGGTGCGCGCATCCATAATTCATCATAAAGCCGGAATATATACTGGATTTTTTTTGGTCCAACATAACTGACATCGATCCCGGCTTTCTTCTGATACAGTTTATCTATGTAAAACCGGTACACGCCCTGCTGTCCTCTTCCCATATGGAACGGATCATTATAACTGTAGATATTATTCAATGTCGCCTGGATATATACTCCCGGATGACGACGGAACATGGCAAACCAGGCTTTAAAATAATCGTTCATGTATCCATCCAATTTAGGATCATTATCATCATCTCTGAACCTGAATGTAATTTTCACAGGATCCGACAGTTCCGGATTATACTTCTCGGCAAGAACATCATAATCCAGGATCCTGTTTATCGCTTTCTTCTCACTTGCGGTTACATCATCCGGATATTCTCTCAGATATCGGGCAGTCTGCTGAAACGGTACCGAAAGCATTTCACATCGGGATCCAGGTGCCACGCCAAGGGCAGGTGCTGCCCCCTTTTCTACGCCCAGATAACAGGCAAAAACACAGACAGCCACAATAAATGCATATTTCCTCGCGCCCTTTACCAGGAAGAAAAACAAAAGGATCAAAGAAGGCAGGACTAGATGAATGCCATTATTTCGGGTAAGACAAACACTGATTCCCAGAAGAAATAAATATACTGCCTTTCTCTTGGAAAAGGAATGACAAATATCTATATACACTGCAAAATACAAAGTAATGACTGCCGTATATAATCCATCTTTGATCACTGCCTGGGCATAGCTTCCAAATATGGGAACAAATGCAAACAGCAGAACAGTACCAAAAAGTATCCATTTTGGAGCCTTCCATCTGTACAGATAGCGGACTACCGCACTGTAACACCAGATTTCCACAGAAGTAAACACAATGACGATCAAAAATACTCCAAAATTATAACACCAGATAGTTTTTCCAAGTGTCAGCAGTCCACCCATGATCATCGTCAGGACCCATGGATGATGATTGTCCAGCGGCATAGCTCCCAAAAATACATCCAGCTGCCGAAATCCATCTGCCGGGATCGAACCTGGGAGAAATGCCAGGATAAACGGTGTCCATCCAATGATCATAGATATCTTTGCCAGGCGGAACCACATTACTTCTTCCTCTCTGGCCGGGATACGCCCGCAGGCCTTTCGGAAAAACTCCATCTCAGGAATCCTCCAGAAATAAGTGATTCCCATATCACAGATAATATAAAATCCTATAAAACATCCGGCTGAGATCAGGATCTGTTTCTTTGCGCCAAACAGAAAATCCCAGTTTCCATTTGTAAAATAAGAAGTTCCAAGAAGCATTCCCGCCGAAAAGATCACTGCCAAAACATGTGCCTGCCAGTTTCTGTATTTCCGGTAGCCCTCCCATCCTTTCACGTATAAAATAAGAAGCAGGATCCATGCAAGCAAGCTCGTGCATCCCAATCCATTATAAACATCGCTCATTTTTTCTACAGAAGTATTTCCATCCATTGGAAGGCCCGTAAAAGAAAAGGCCAGCGCTGTGATCATTGCCGCGATCACAGGCACTGCATTCTTTTTTATTATTTTCTCATCCATATTTTTATTAACCCTTGTCTAAAATTTTCAGTAAATCAACAATGCTCCGGAAACCGTTTCGGTTCCCAGAGCTGTATCTGTTTTTTCTGTTTTCTGTTTTGGTTACTGAAGCGCTGCCTCAAGCTCTGTCTTTGATGTCAGTCCCACAAAACGTGCGGTCTCTTTTCCTTCTTTGAATACCAGCAGTGTGGGGATACTCATGATCTTGTACTGCTGTGCCAGTGATGGCTCTTTGTCTACGTCAACCTTGCCAACCTCATATCCGGCTTCTGCAAGCTCTTCCACGACCGGAGCCTGACGTCTGCATGGTCCGCACCAGGTTGCCCAAAAATCTACCAGTACCGGCTTTTCTGCCTTTAATACCTCAGTTTCAAAATTGTCTGTTGTAAAAACTTTTGCCATGATAAAATTCCTCCTTGATCCTGTATTTATTTTTAGTATCAGCTTATGCTTACGCCTTCAGAAGCTTCCGCACATACTGACAGGCGGAAAGTCCTGCCTGGGCACCGTCATGAACAGCTTTTGCCACCTGGAGAAGTCCACCGGTGCAATCACCTGCTGCATACAGTCCCGGAACTGTAGTCTCCATCTCTTCATTGACCCGGATATTTCCTTTTTCATTCAGTTCCGCTCCGATCTGGCGGGCCATCTCCGAGCTTCCGGCTGTACCAAGTGCCACAAAGACTCCCTCTGCCGGCACAAAAGAATCTGCTCCGGTACCTGCTTCCTGCATGGACACATCACTTTTCAGGCGGATGCCGGAAACACGCTCATCCCCTTCGATTGCCTGGATCTTCATGGTGTTAACCGGAAGCGGATTTTCTCTTGAAAATTCCGGTTTCTTTCCATCTGTAAAGATCGTCACACGGGAAGCGGTATGAGAAAGTTCTTCTGCTTCATGAAGAGCAAAATCACTGTTTCCAAGCACTGCCACTTCTTTTCCTCTGTAAAAAAATGCGTCACATACTGCGCAGTAGCTGACACCTTTTCCCTCAAATTCCTTTACTCCCGGAATCCTGGCAGAAGCTCTCCTGCTTCCGGTTGCCAGGATCACGCTGCGTGCCTCAAAATCTCCTGCGGTAGTTTTCACCTCAAAAGTATCAAAACCACCCATTCCCACAACCTGGGCATCCAGGATCCGTACTCCAAGTGCTCTTGCCTGGGCAAGACCTCTTTCGAAAAGTTCTCTGCCGGACAGCGGCTGCTCCAGTCCGTAATAGTTCTCGATCTTCTCCGCTTTTTCCAGTGAACCGATTCCTGTATTTATGATCAGCGGATCCATATTTCCTCTTGCCGCATAAAGTGCTGCCGAGATCCCGGCCGGACCTGCTCCTATGATAATGATATTCTCCATTTCAGACACCTGCTTTCTTCTTCGTTTGGATCTGTTCTATAATATACGCTTCGCATTGGTCTGTTTCTGTGATCAGGTCACTTTTCCTTCACAGAAGTCATTATATCACATTCCCCCAAAATTACACCTTTTTTTCAATAGCTTTTATTTGCGTCTGTTTCTCTTCTATGCTATTATTATAACGACTTTAAACCAATTAAATGAATCAAGATGATACCCCTGCGGGATCATAAATATCTGCTTGACCTGTAAGGAAACAGATTCCTTATATTTATCAATAGATCATGAATCATAAAAAGGAGCCTAATCTCTATGAGAAATTTTGAATATTTTACCCCTACCCGGGTTATTTTCGGAAAAGATACACACCTTAAGATCGGCACTGTTCTAAAAGAGCAGAACTGCAGCAAAGTACTGATCCATTATGGCAGCCACAGTGCAGTAAGCTCCGGTCTGATCGATGAGATCCGATCTTCTCTGGATGAAGCTGGAATTTCCTATGTCACTCTTGGCGGTGTGGTTCCCAATCCCCGTCTCTCCAAGGTACGTGAAGGTATTGAGCTTTGCCGCAAAGAACAGGTTGATTTTCTTTTGGCTGTTGGCGGTGGCAGCGTTATTGATTCCTGCAAGGCCATCGGCTATGGACTTGCCAATCCGGATACAGATGTGTGGAACTTTTTTCTCCGCACCGAAACCCCAAAAGCCTGTCTTCCTGTAGGCGTTATCCTGACGATCGCAGCTTCCGGAAGTGAAATGAGCGGATCCTGTGTGATCACCAATGAAGAGGGCTGGCTGAAACGAAGTAGTGCCCGCAACGATCTGTGCCGCCCACGTTTTGCTATTTTAAATCCCCGCCTCACCTATACCCTGCCGCAATATCAGACCGAAAGCGGCTGTGTGGATATCCTGATGCATACTATGGAACGGTACTTTGTAAATATCGAAACCATGGAGATCACCGACAGTATCAGCGAATCTCTGATGCAGACCGTGATCTATAACTCCCGGATCCTGATGAAGGAGACGGATAATTATACTGCACGGGCAGAGATCATGTGGGCCGGCAGTCTTTCCCACAATGGACTTACCGGCTGCGGAACCGGCGGTGGTGACTGGGCCTGTCACCAGCTGGAGCATGAACTGGGCGGCACCTACGATGTGGCTCACGGAGCCGGTCTTGCCGCTTTGTGGGGAAGCTGGGCACGTTACGTTTATGATGCAAATCCGGAACGCTTTGCCCAGTTTGCAGTCAATATCTTTGACATTCCCTGCAGTACCGACTTCAACAAAACTGCTCTTGCCGGCATAGAAGCCATGGAAGATTATTTCCGTTCCATCCAGATGCCTACCAGCCTTCATGAGCTTGGTCTTGATCTTACAGAAAAGGAGATCCATGATCTAGCGTTTAAATGCAGCTTTGAAGACACCCGTACCATCGGTGTGTTCAAACAGCTGAACATGAAAGATATGGAAAAAATCTATCTTGCTGCCAGATAAATCTGTAGCCATAATATTGCAGATGTTTTTTTGAAAATCAGATTTTTCAGAAAAACATCTGCTTTTTTTATTTTTTCCTTGCATTCTCTACATAAATGTGTTAAAGTAACAAAGTACTCGAAAGAGACATGCCCAGATAGCTCAGTTGGTAGAGCAGAGGACTGAAAATCCTCGTGTCGCTGGTTCGATTCCGGCTCTGGGCATTATTTTTTTACTCTGATCGCAGAATAGCCTCTGCTGGTCAGAGTTTTTTTATACAAAAAACTGCTGCAAATCCCTTGTGGAATCTACAGCAGTCTTTTTCTGATCACTGAAGCAAATAAACTTCTGTATAAAACACGCCCTTCTGCTCTGCTTCGGAGTGTGTTGCCACATATACATCAATGCAATTGGTCCGGATCGCTCCTCCGCAGTCCTCTGCAACATAAACCTGTCCATTGATCACTACTTTGGAACCGTATGGGATCTGACTCGGATCCACTGCGATCGTACGGTTGGTAGTGGCCGTTACTCCTGTGGAAGTAATTCCATTCGCCCATGGTCCGCAGCAGATGCTACACGGACAATAATGCGTGATCCGGAATGTTCCCAGTGGTTTCAATGTCGCGTCCGAAGATACTGATACCGGCGTTCCGATCTGTACGCCAGCTGCGGTACTTCCGGAACCACCTGTGGAAGTTACACCATCCACCGCATCCGCAAAAACGCCCTCCCCGGAACTCTTAGTAAGGGATCCTGCTTTTGTATTCTTTTCCTGCTCTGCCTTGGCCACTTCCGTAGCCTGATAACCTTCCAGACAGCTGGTCGGAATATAGCCGACGTGATCTGAACCACTGTCATCTGTGTAAACGATCCTGCTCCAGATAGCATCTACCGTACCTGTTCTTTTCAGCTCATCATCCTGAAGGACCTCTCCTACAACCTCTCCGTCCTTCTTGCCGGGATAATCCAGGATATCACTGTCCTGTGCCGCTGTAACTGTATCTGTAAATTTATTTACGATCTCCGTATCACTGAGCACGCTGTCCGAAACATAACCGATGATCTTGTCCTCACCTTTCTTTTGGAAGGTCACCTTGCTCCAGCCATTGTCACAGACTGCAACTCTTTCAAGCTTCGTTCCCAGGATCACAGAACGCAGCTCTGTACCACTGTCTCCCGGATTGGACCGGATTTCCGTATTTTTCGCTGTAACATAAAGCGTATCACTCTTCGCCAGAGCATTTACTGTATTTCCCGCCCCATCATCGATCTGAAACTGCTGAGGTGTTTTTTTCTCCTTTGTATATGTATCCAATGTTGCTTCATATCCCAGTACCTCTGCTGATACGGATGCAGGGAAAAGCATAGAAGCACATAAAATAACTGCCAGAAGCTTTTTTCGCATGAAATCTTGCCTCCTTTATTCCGGCATTCTACGGTTTGTCCCGACTATCATAGCATATCAGATCATATTTTGCAATTTCACAGGACAGTCTTCAGAAATTTTTAACAAAAAGATCATATTTTTTAACTGGTCAAATCTATCCGTAACGGATACAATACTTATATGAATACAAAACACAAGAAACCAACCCTTACTAAAAAACAGCGCCACAAACTCCGTGTACAGCAGGTGCGAAGGCAGAAGATCTTTCTGACATGTCTTTTTCTGCTGATCGTGGGCTGTATCCTTCTGCGTTTTTCCAAATTTTCCGGCAGGCAGAAGGAAACCCATCAGATCAATGCAGCCTGTGAAGCTTATCGCGATGAGGTTTCCAGCGAAGCAGCACAATATGATATGTCCGACTATGTAGACCTGATCCTGGCTGTGATGATGCAGGAAAGCTCCGGACAGGGTACCGATCCCATGCAGTCCTCAGAAGGAGCCTACAACACCAGATATCCTCAGCAGCCCAATGGTATCACAGATCCTTCTTACTCTATTTCCTGTGGCATCCAGGAACTGAAATATGCTCTGGAAAAGGCCGTCTGTACCGGTCCGACTGATCTTTCCAAAATCCGTCTGGCTCTGCAGGCATACAATTTCGGAGCCGATTCCTATTTTGCTTATCTGGAAGAAAACGGTCAGACTGTGTGGACGGCCCAAAGTGCTCAGGCCTTTGCTCAGATGGCAAGCGGCGGCACACAACGTGATGAAGATGATCCCCTTCATGATCCTGCCGGTCCATGGGACTATGGTGACCAATACTATCCGGATCATGTTTTGCGCTATTACCACTTAGACAATAACTCATAAACCACCGAAATATTGTCATATACAAGTTCTATTTCAGACGTCTGGAATAAACTTTATATGTTGTGTATAATTTCAAAAAAATTCCAAAAAACATTTGACAGAATATAAAATCTATGCTAATATATGTCTTGTTGCTGAGGGAAACACTTGAAACGATAAGACATATGCGATAGTGGCGTAGTTGGTAACGCGCGACCTTGCCAAGGTCGAGACCGCGGGTTCGAGCCCCGTCTATCGCTCTTCAGAACTCTGAGTTTTTCAGAGTTCTTTTTTATTTTTAAAACTATCCTTTTTCGATCAAAAAGTCCCGGGTCTGATCTCTTTTTTCCAGAAATTCAGATTCGGGACTTTATATTTTTTATCTTTTATTTCAGCTGCATATCATGGCCAAGGCATGCATCTTTTAGTGGTGGAAAAGGCGGATTCCTGTAAATGCCATCACCATTCCATACTTATTACATGTATCGATAACTGCGTCATCACGTACAGATCCACCCGGCTCTGCAATATATTTTACACCGCTCTTATATGCGCGCTCGATATTATCACTGAATGGGAAGAATGCATCGGATCCCAGTGTCACGCCGGTAAGACCATCCAGCCATGCTCTCTTCTCTTCTTTTGTGAACACTTCCGGCTTCTCTGTGAATGTCTTTTCCCATGCACCATCTGCAAGGACATCCATATATTCCTCACCAATGTAAACATCAATGGCATTATCTCTCTCCGCACGTGTGATCGTGTCTTTAAACGGAAGCTCCAGTACTTTCGGACACTGACGGAGATACCAGTTATCTGCCTTCTGACCTGCAAGGCGTGTACAATGTACACGGGACTGCTGTCCTGCACCAACGCCGATAGCCTGTCCGTCCTTAACAAAGCATACAGAATTGGACTGTGTATATTTCAGGATGATCAGAGAAACCTTCATATCTCTCTTGGCTTCTTCCGTAAGCTCTTTATTCTCTGTTACAATATTGGAGATCAGCGCATCATCAATTGCCAGCTCCTGGCGGCCCTGCTCAAAGGTGACTCCAAATACCTGTTTGTGCTCCAAAGGTTCTGGAACATAGTTTTCATCGATCTGGATCACATTGTAATTGCCTTTTTTCTTCTGCTTCAGAATTTCAAGAGCCTCCTCTGTATATCCTGGTGCGATCACACCATCAGAAACCTCTCTCTTGATCAGCATTGCGGTATCTTTGTCGCAGACATCAGAAAGAGAAATAAAATCACCAAATGATGACATACGATCTGCACCTCTTGCTCTTGCATACGCACATGCAAGCGGGGAAAAATTCTTCCAGTCCATATCACCTACCCAGTAGATCTTTGCCAGTGTCTCATTCAGCGGAAGTCCGATGGAAGCACCTGCCGGAGATACATGCTTAAATGAAGTTGCTGCCGGAAGTCCGGTTGCTTTCTTAAGGTCACGTACCAGCTGCCAGCCATTAAAGGCATCCAGGAAGTTGATGTATCCTGGTCTTCCGGAGAGTACCTGGATCGGAAGCTCACTTCCATCTGCCATATAGATCTTTGATGGTTTCTGATTTGGGTTACATCCGTATTTTAACTGTAATTCTTTCATGAAAAAGCTCCTCCGTTCTCTGTGATATCCCTATTTTCTTATTTATTCTTGTTTACGATCCTGGATTCATATTTTCCTGTCTCAATGTCAATAAAACGAACAAAGAGAGAAACTTTATTATCCTGGTTCAGGCTCTTCCAGAGGAGATCCGTAAACTCATCAATATCGCTTGGGATCTCTACCAGCTTCGGCTCTCCCTCGAAACTTGGAAGTGGATTTCCATCGCATTTATAAGTATGGATAAAACGTCCCTGTCCTGCCGCCGCATTCTCATAGGCAAATGTATAACGAAGACAGGAATCCGGATTTCCGTTATTGCTCTTTAAAATAGACATCGCATAATTGAATTTACCGTCTTCAACATGAAGAACACCTGAAATACGAGGTGTATAGTTCGGCGCATCCGGCTCAAACTCTCTGCTGCGGAGAGACTGTTCAAAGGTGAGCTGTCTGTCCATTCCCTCATAGATCGTATCTGTCTGATCACCGTTTGTTACGATGGTCTTATTTCCAAGGACACGTACCGGTGCATAAATGATCAGGCTCGGGTCTGTAAGCTTGGACGGATCAAAAGCCTGTGTACGGATTCCTTCCCCATCCTCAACAAAAATACGGTTTCTGCTGTTCTCGCTTCTTCCCATAATAAAATATGCAGTAACTGCATGTTTCCCGTCAGCGGAACGTCCGATCACAATTCCTCTTCCCGGATAGGAATTTTCTTTCAGTTCTTTTTCAAGTGAAAATGTCGTCATTTTTCACAGTCCTCCTTGTCTAATGTAAGGCCCGGGGCTTATCCCAGGATATGAACGGTAACAAAAAACCGCCTGGACACCCCTTATCAGGCTGCCCAGGCGGTCGGCTTCTCACTTCACTGCACTCCCTGTAGGTAATCCTACTTTCCGCCAGTCATGCAGCTTCTGCTGTTATACTACAATACTTCTTCTTAATTTTCAAGCCCCTATTTTCAGAAATTATTTTTCCAGACTTCTTGTTGCTCACAAAATAAACAATAACACTTTATTTCCCCTGTAATGCATAATCTGTCTGGATCTGTGCTGCAATGTCTGATTTCATCTGGATCCATGCATCGGGATTTTCCACGTAATACTTCGGACAGTCTTTACCTGTGACATCATAATGACGGATCACCTGATCCGAAGTCAGTCCAAAGCGTGTACAAAGCCACGCTGTCAGCTTTACGGCCGAATCATAGGTTGCTGTATTAAACTGCCCTGTTTCATCCGGATGGCAGCATTCAATGGATATGGTATCTACATTTCTGGAATTTGTGGCATAGGATATTTCTGAAGTGGGAATACATTGTACCACTTCTCCCTCCAAACCTATCACAAAATGACTGCTGACTTTGTTGTCCTGCGTTGTCGCAAGATTTTCAAAATAATTCCGGTTGGATATGGCAGTAGATCCCGGATTGGCCGTATAATGAATGGCTATATAATTTACCTGTTCGATAGAAATCTGTGGTCTGGAATAGGAATTCGGTGTCAGAAGCTCCACATCAATAAAAGGTGCTCCTTCTGCCTGCCATTGTTCCGGTCCGCCATTTCCGCTGGCATTCCCGGATATTTCTTCCTGTCCGGACTGAGTTTCACTCTGTTCCATGCGCATCTCAAAAAATGCGTATCCTAACGCACACGCAGCAAAAGCAACGATCACAATGATACATATCAGCACAATCCTCTGTAGGATCTTGATCGGGTTCTTTTTTCTCAAAGACTTCTTTTTTCTTCTGGAAGACCCGGAGGAAGTTTTCTTTACGGAAACAGGCCGCCCGCTATGGGACGGCCTGGGTGACTTTTTACCGGTCTTACCTTTTTTTCCTTTATTATTCATCTACACTGTAGTTTGGAGCCTCTTTTGTGATATGGATGTCATGTGGATGTGACTCCTTGAGAGATGCAGCGGAGATCTTAATGAATCTGCCTGTTGTTTTCAGCTTCTCAATGTTCTCTGCTCCGCAGTAACCCATACCGGATCTTAAACCGCCAATTAACTGGAATACGGTATCCTCAACGTGTCCTTTGTATGCAACACGTCCTTCAACACCTTCTGGAACAAGCTTCTTGGCGTTCTCCTGGAAGTAACGATCCTTGCTGCCGTTCTCCATAGCTGCAATAGATCCCATTCCACGGTATACTTTATATTTTCTTCCCTGATAGAGCTCGAATGTTCCCGGGCTCTCATCGCATCCAGCAAACATGCTGCCCATCATGCAGACATTGGCGCCTGCCGCGATAGCCTTGGTGATGTCTCCGGAATACTTGATTCCACCATCTGCGATGATCGGGATTCCGTAGCTGTTGGCTACTTCATAGCAATCCATAACAGCAGTAACCTGCGGTACACCGATACCTGCAACAACACGTGTGGTACAGATAGATCCAGGTCCGATACCAACTTTAACTGCATCTACACCAGCTTCGATCAGTGCCTTGGTAGCTGCTCCTGTTGCAACGTTACCTGCGATAACCTGAAGTTCCGGATATGCAGCCTTGATCTCGCGGACTGCTTTTAAGATATTCTCAGAATGACCATGTGCGGAATCAATTACGATTACATCCACATTCGCTTTCACAAGTGCATCTACACGTGCAAGTACATTGGCTGTGATACCAACTGCCGCACCACAGAGAAGACGTCCCTGTGCATCCTTGGCTGCAAGCGGATATTTGATCTGTTTCTCGATATCCTTGATGGTAATGAGTCCTTTTAAATTAAAGTCGTCATCTACAATGGGTAATTTCTCCTTACGGGATTTCGCAAGGATCTTCTTGGCATCCTCAAGTGTGATTCCTTCCTTGGCTGTGATCAGTCCTTCAGAAGTCATGCACTCCTTGATCTTTCTGCTGAAATCTGTCTCAAATTTAAGATCACGGTTTGTGATAATACCTACAAGCTTTCTGCCTTCTGTGATCGGAACACCGGAAATACGGTATTTCGCCATCAGATCATTGGCATCTTTCAGTGTATGCTCCGGTGAAAGATAAAATGGATCTGTAATAACACCGTTCTCAGAACGTTTAACCTTATCAACCTCTTCTGCCTGTGCTTCGATGGACATATTCTTGTGGATGATACCGATACCACCCTGTCTGGCCATGGCAATTGCCATTCTGTGCTCTGTAACTGTGTCCATTCCCGCACTCATCATGGGGATATTCAGCTTTACTTTCTTGGTTAAATACGTTGAAACATCTACCTGATTCGGAATCACTTTAGAATAAGCCGGAACCAGAAGGACGTCATCAAACGTAATGCCTTCACCAATAATAGTACCCATTGCATTTCCTCCCTTGTGTAAGATATTTTAAATTTGTGAACTAGTGTAACAAAAAACAAGATTCATGTCAATCCAAAAAAACTTTACTTGGTGCAGAATTTTTCATGGTATTTGCAAGTGCGTCATCCAGTTCCAGGATCACTTTGCAGGTTTCTCCACTGTCTCTTATGATCATTGCATAGCGTTTATGATCCTCAATTCCTGATGAAAAATCATACTCTTTCATCTTCTGATTGCCATTATAATAGTCCATTCTGTGGGACTTTAATGGTGCCACAAGGTCTGCCTCCGCAAGCTGGAGCGATTTCACTCTTTTCCTTTTTGATTTTGACATGATCATATCAATGTCCAGTTCTCCGTTAACAAACAGATACTCGTACTCCAGATCTGTCTTCGGTATTACAAAATAACATGCAATACCAAGTGCAATAGCCGGTACCAGCAAAAGTACATTCAGCACAAGGCCTCCCAGGACCATGATCACCGTCAGCGCTATCAGACCGTATTTCACAACCAGATCTTTCGCTGTCTGCTTCTTTTTTACCAGAAGCTCTGAATATAAGTCACTCATTTGTTTCTTCCTTTCGTAATTTACTGACTTTTTGATTATAACACAAAAAGAGAGCCGCGTCTATGGCGCAGGCCCTCTCATTTTGTGAATTAATTATTTCACCTGCTCAGCTGATAATTACATCATTCCCATTCCCGGGTTTGCAGCCGGAGCCGGAGTATCTTCTTTGATTGTGGAAACTACAGCCTCTGTTGTAAGGAGTGTAGATGCAACACTTGTAGCATTCTGAAGAGCACTTCTTGTAACCTTAGCCGGATCAAGGATTCCGTTCTCAACCATGTTTACGTATTTCTCATTGAGAGCATCGAAGCCTGTACCGATCTCAGACTCTCTTACTTTGTTGATAATAACAGCGCCTTCCAGTCCTGCGTTTGCAGCGATGTGGAACAGCGGAGCCTCAAGAGCTTTCAGGATCACATAAGCACCTGTCTTCTCATCTCCTTCAAGTGTTGTTGCAAGTTTTGCAACCTCTTTGGAAGCATGGATGTAAGCAGATCCGCCACCTGCGATGATACCTTCCTCAACAGCTGCTCTTGTTGCTGCAAGAGCATCCTCAAGACGAAGTTTTGCTTCTTTCATCTCTGTCTCAGTAGCAGCACCTACACGGATAACAGCTACGCCGCCAGCCAGTTTTGCAAGTCTCTCCTGAAGTTTCTCTTTATCAAACTCGGATTTTGTCTCCTCGATCTGCGCACGGATCTGTGCAACACGTTTTGCAATGGCATCTTTGTCACCGAGACCATCAACGATAACTGTGTTCTCTTTTGCAACTTTAACAGATTTTGCACGTCCAAGCTGCTCCATCTTAGCTTCTTTCAGGTCAAGACCAAGCTCATCGGAGATCACCTGTCCGCCTGTCAGGATCGCGATATCCTGAAGCATCTCTTTTCTTCTGTCACCATAGCCAGGAGCTTTTACAGCTACTACCTGGAAGGTTCCTCTCAGTTTGTTGACGATCAGAGTTGTAAGGGCCTCACCCTCAACATCCTCAGCGATGATGAGAAGTTTCGCACCGGCCTGAACAACCTGCTCAAGAAGTGGAAGGATCTCCTGGATATTGCTGATCTTCTTGTCTGTGATCAGGATGTACGGATCATCAAGAGTTGCCTCCATTTTCTCCATATCTGTGGACATGTATGCGGAAATATATCCACGGTCAAACTGCATACCTTCTACAAGGTCAAGCTCTGTATGCATGGTCTTGGACTCCTCAACAGTGATAACACCGTCTTTGGAAACTTTCTCCATAGCATCAGCAACAAGCTGTCCAACCTGCTCATCACTTGCAGAGATTGCTGCTACGTTAGCGATCTGCTCTTTGCCGTTGATTGCCTGGCTCATGTTCTTGATCGCTTCTACTGCAACATCTGTTGCTTTTTTCATACCTTTTCTGAGGATGATCGGGTTGGCACCTGCTGCCAGGTTCTTCATTCCCTCATGAACCATTGCCTGAGCAAGTACAGTCGCTGTTGTAGTACCATCACCTGCTACATCGTTTGTCTTGGATGCAACTTCCTTGATGATCTGAGCACCCATGTTCTCGAATCCGTCCTCAAGCTCGATCTCTTTTGCGATGGAAACACCATCGTTTGTGATAAGCGGAGCACCGAAAGATTTGTCAAGTACTACGTTTCTTCCTTTCGGTCCAAGTGTTACTCTTACTGTATCTGCAAGTTTATTTACACCAGCTTCAAGTGCTGCTCTTGCTTCTGCGCCATATTTAATTTCTTTTGCCATGATAAAATGACCTCCTATTTATATTGATATACGATAAGATGTTTATATTATTTAATAACTGCCAGGATATCTTCCTGTTTTACAATGATGTAATCCGTACCATCCATCTTAACTTCTGTTCCTGCATATTTGGAGTAAATAACAGTGTTTCCGACTTCTACTTCCATCTTTACTTCTTTGCCATTTACAACTCCGCCAGGACCAACTGCGATAACTTCTGCCTGCTGTGGTTTCTCCTGTGCCTGTCCCGGAAGTACGATTCCGGATGCTGTTGTCTCTTCTGCTTCAACCTGTTTTAATACTACTCTGTCGCCTAAAGGTACTAACTTCATGATCTATGTTCCTCCTTTATAAGTTTCATCTTCGTCTGCTAGCACTCACTTTATACGAGTGCTAATCACTATGGCTATATTAGTGAATTTCACATATTTTCGCAACCCTTTTAAGATATGGTTTTTCTATATTATTCTGGTTTTATCTCTTTTATGCTCTTGTTTTCTCTTGTTTTCTTAATTTCATTATTTATTTTAATTTTATGAAACAGACAAAAAAGAGACTCCCACGCTAGCGGGAAGTCTCTTTTGTCACGTTCTTTATCTTATATCAAGCATCTGACAGTGCTGATCACATTATGCCTTCTTGCTTCTCTGTGCTTTTATCTCCTCAAGCTCATCAAAGATCACTTCATTAAGAACTTTAATGTAAGTTCCCTTCATACCGGATGAACGGGATTCGATCACACCTGCACTCTCGAATTTACGCAGTGCATTTACGATCACGGATCTGGTGATACCTACACGGTCAGCGATCTTGCTGGCAACCAGGATACCCTCATCCCCATCCAGCTCATCAAAAATATGGATGATCGCCTCAAGTTCTGAGAAGGACAGTGTACTGAATGCCGATTTAACGATCTGCTGTTTTCTGTCTTCTTCTGCGTTCTCGTCATGAACCGCACGCATCATTTCCAGGCCAACAACTGTTGTACCATACTCGCTGACGATAATATCCTCAATATCATAGGGATGATCATTGCGGTACATGAATAACGTTCCCAGTCTCTCACCTGCAATATCGATCGGATTCACGATTCCCTGATAATTTCCGGGTACATGCTCAAAGCCAAGTGTCTGGAGATTGACATTCTCCTTTGTGGAAAGAACACCAAGAAATCTCTCATTCAATAACGGGTCGATATGTCCGCCGATCTTGTCATCGATCAGCTCTGTGATCTCATCCACACCCGGGCAGATACTGACTCCCAGAACCTTACCTTTCTTACTGAGTACCAGGATATTGGAACTTAAGGTTTCCATGAGCACCTGGCAAATGTCGTTAAACACTACCTTGCTTGAGCTGCTGTTATGCAGAAGCTTATTGATTTTTCTAGTTTTATCTAGCAACTGAACGCTCATTTTTCCTCCTTTCACTTTCGTACCTTGAAAGAAATCGTTTTTCTAGTCTAATATTACACGTTATTCTGGAAATTTACAAGACATTTTTATATTTTTTTTATTTTTAACGGGATTTTCTGAAAATTAATAGAAAAGCATTTATTCAATCAATCTTCATCTTTTGGTTTTTGTTCCACATATCCGCAGGTTTCCTGGCTGCAAACCAGCTTATTTCCCTTTTCGAGCATATAATTACCACATTTCGGACATTTCTTTGCAGAAGGTTTCTGCCAGGACATAAAATCACATTCCGGATTATTCTCACATCCGTAATATTTTCTGCCTTTTTTCGTTTTTTTCATGACAATTTCGCCGCCGCACTTCGGACATGCAACACCGATCTTCTCATAATATGGTTTTGTATTACGGCAGTCCGGAAATCCGGGGCATGCAAGAAATCTTCCATGAGGACCGTACTTGATCACCATGTTGCGGCCACAGTTGTCACAGATCACATCCGTAACCTCATCCTGTATATCAACTTTCTCAAGCTCTTTCTCAGCCTCATCCACATCATGCTTCAGATCCGGATAGAAGTTACGTACAACCGTTTTCCACTGTACGGTACCTGCTTCCACGCAGTCCAAAAGCCCCTCCATAGTTGCTGTAAAGTTTACATCCACAATACTTGGAAAAGCCTGTTTCATAATATTATTAACAACCTCTCCAAGCTCTGTGACGTAAAGATTTTTCTGTTCCTTGGATACATAGCGTCTGCTGATGATCGTTGTGATGGTCGGCGCATACGTACTCGGACGTCCAATTCCAAGCTCTTCCATAGTCTTTACAAGTGAAGCCTCTGTGTAATGTGCCGGCGGCTGTGTAAAATGCTGCTCCGGCTTCAGTTCTTTCAGCTTCAGCTCCATACCCTTTTCAAGACTTTGACTTAAAACATTGCCCTTTTTGTCATCGCCCTCTTCTGTGTACACAGACATAAAGCCATCAAAGGCAACCTTGGATGCTGCAACCGTGAACACATACTCACCTGCTCCGATCTTGACAGACGTGGTCTCATAACGTGCCGGTGCCATTCTGCTCGCCGCAAAACGTCTCCAGATCAGCTGATATAAACGGAACTGATCCCTGGTCAGGGATTCCTTCACCAGAACTGGTGTCCTCGCAATATCTGTAGGACGGATCGCCTCATGAGCATCCTGTATCTTCTGTCCGTTTTTGATTGCCTTCTCTGTCTGAGAAACATAATCCAAACCATACTGCTCAGAAATATAAGTTCTTGCTGCTGCATCTGCTTCCTCTGAAATTCGAGTAGAATCTGTACGCAGATAGGAGATCAGACCTACCGTACCACTGCCTTTTACATCCACACCTTCATATAACTGCTGTGCCAGGCGCATAGTCTTCTGCGTAGAAAAATTCAGTGTCTTGGCAGCTTCCTGCTGCAGAGTACTTGTGGTAAACGGAAGGGGAGCGTTTTTGATCCTCTCACCTTTTTTTACTTCTGTGATCTCATATTTACAGTCTTCCAGACTTTTCAGAATCTCATCCATTTCCTGACGGTTTCTGATCGGAAGTTTTTTATCTGTTCCATAGAACTTGGCTGTCAACGGTTTCTTCTCACCCTTTACCTGAAATTCACCCTCCAGGCTCCAATATTCTTCAGGAATGAATGCATTGATCTCATCTTCTCTGTCACAGATGATACGCAGTGCCACAGACTGTACACGGCCTGCACTTAAACCTCTTTTTACCTTGGCCCAGAGCAGCGGACTGATGGTATAACCTACCATACGATCCAACATACGCCTTGCCTGCTGTGCATCTACCAGATTCATGTCCAGTTCCCTGGCCTGCTTGATGGACGCCTTAACTGCTGTTTTTGTTACTTCATTAAATGTGATCCTGTGCATCTTTGCAGTATCTGTCTTCAAAGCCTGCATCAGATGCCAGGAAATTGCTTCTCCCTCACGGTCAGGGTCAGTTGCAAGATAGATCTTATCTGCTTTTTTTGCTTCTTTACGAAGTTTTGCAAGAAGCTCACCTTTTCCTCGTATTGTGATATACTTCGGTTCAAAATCATTGTCCACGTCAATACCAAACTGGCTCTTGGGAAAATCCCTCACATGACCGTTGGACGCTTCTACTGTATAATTTGCCCCCAGAAATTTCTTTACTGTCTTCATTTTAGCAGGTGACTCTACTATCACCAGATTTTTGGCCATTTTACCTCTCCTAATCTCATTCTGCCTTCCTGTCCGGCTTAAAAACTCCTGCTAAATCTCCGGGCAAAAAAGCATTTATTCAAGTCTGATATAATACTGTCTCCCGGTTTCCTTCACAAGCCCCATCAAAATAAGCTGTCCCAGGATCCCGGCTGTTTTTCCCGGTGAAAAACCGGTTTTTCTGATAATATGATCCAGATTTTTTGGTCGTAAATCGAGACAACTATACACCAAATCCAAATCCGTTGCAAGTCCCAACTTGCTTTTTTCAGACAAATTTGTCTTTTTTTTCACAGATAATCCCCACTCATCCAGAAGTATTTCCGGAGAGTATGCAATTCCTGCTCCGTCGTAGATCAGCTTGTGACAGCCTCTGCTCAGCGCATCATTTACCGCTCCTGGAATGGCGTATACCATCTTCCCCTGTTCCAGTGCACAGGCAGCTGTGATCAGTGATCCGCTCTTTTCTTTTGCTTCCACCACAAGCACCAGATCTGCCAGTCCGCTGATGATCCGGTTCCTTGCCGGAAAATAATATGCCCTGCCTTTGGTACCTGGTTCATATTCGCTGATAATCCCTCCGTTTTTTTCGGGGATCCTCCGGTAAATACCTCTGCTGGATGAAGGATAACAGATGTCCACACCATTTCCCAGCACGGCAAAGGTCGGGGTACCACCTTCCAGAGCACCCTTGTGGCCCTCAGCATCAATGCCGGCCGCCATACCGCTGATCACCTGTACCCCATGTTCGCTTAAGAATTTTCCGTAATTAAAGGCCTGTATCCGTCCGTAAGGACTGCACAGCCTTGCTCCCACGATCGCCGCTGTAGGTTTGGCATCATCCGGAAAGCTTCCAATGTAATATAATTGTTTTGGCATACCGGGAAGTTCCTTAAGTCTTGCCGGATAAACACTACTGTCCTTCCGGGCACACCGGATCCTTGTTTGCTGTATTTCTTCCATATAAAATACCTTCCTTTTTTCTGTTTTATGACCAGTATTTCTTATCATATGCCCGGTAAGCCAACGCCTCGCAGATATGTTCTTCCTTTATCTTTTCGGAAGATTCCATATCCGCGATGGTCCTGGCCGTTTTCAGGATCTTATGATATGCTCTGGTACTGAATTGAAACTGCTCATATGCCTGCTCCAGAAGTTTGTCTGCCCCTCCCGTCATTACACAGTATTTTTCCAGTTTTCTTCCGTCAAGCTCCCCATTGAAGCAAAATTTTTCCTTTTTGTAACGTTCTCTCTGGATCTCCTGTACTGCTTCCACCCTCTTTCTTATTTGAGCAGAGGATTCCCCTGCAATTTTCTTTTTCATTTTTGAAAAACTCACTGCCGGAACTTCCGTGCAGATATCAATACGCTCCAGGAGAGGCTGGCTGATCTTTCCAAGATAATGCGTGATCTCCCCTGATGTACAGCGACATCTGTTCATATCCGGGTAAAATCCGCAGGGACAGGGATTCATCGCTGCCGCCAGCATAAAACTGGCCGGAAAAACATAGGTTCCGGCAGCTCTGGACAGATGGATCTCCTTATCTTCCAGCGGCTGACGCAGGATCTCCAGGCTTTTTCTGGAAAATTCCGGCATCTCATCCAGAAAAAGAACACCTCTGTGTGCAAGAGTGATCTCCCCCGGCCCCGGTATCCTGCCGCCACCTGCCAAAGCCTGAGGGGAACTGGTATGATGCGGACTTCGAAAAGGCCTCTGCCGGATCAGCGGATCTTTTTCCGTGAGAAGTCCTGCCACACTGTATACCTTGGTGATCTCCAGGCTTTCCTCAAATGTCATCTCCGGCATAATGGTAGGCAGACGTCTTGCCAGCATGGTCTTTCCGGATCCTGGCGGTCCGATAAAAAGAATATTATGAAAACCGCTCACTGCGATCTCTGCCGCCCGCCTGGCTCCTTCCTGCCCGCAGATGTCCGCAAAATCAACCTTTGGTATTTCCGGTTTGTTTTCTATTTTTTCTTTTTCCTGATACGCAGCTGTATAAGTGATTGGGTCTCTCAGACACCGGATCATGTCATTCAGACTTTTTACTCCAAACACCGGCATATCCTTCACCAGATTCCCCTCCCGGATATTTTCCTCCGGAATAACGCAAAAGCGTAAGCCCAGCTCTCTTGCGCGGATCACCCGAGGCAAAACTCCGGCAACCCCATGGATCTCTCCATTCAGACTGATCTCTCCTACGATCATAACTCCTTCCAGAAGATCCGGTTCCAGAATTCCGGCAGCCGCAAGTACTGCAGCCGCCACAGGCAGATCAAAACCGGCTCCTTCCTTTTTCATATCGGCAGGTGCAAAATTTACAGTTACTTTTTTTGGTGGCAGACAAAGCCGGTTGTTCTTAAATGCAGTCCGGACTCTTTCCTGGGCCTCTCTCACCTGGGCAGAGGGAAATCCTACCATAGCAAAAGAAGGCAGACCATCACTGACATCTGCCTCAACCTGGATCTCACGTACTTCCATTCCGTAGATCGCTGCTGATAAAACACTCGCAAACAAATACATTCCTTTCTGCGAAAAAAACGGATCCCGATCTTCCATCTTTTCGTCTTTTCAGGTCAGTCGGATATTCGAAATCCGCATTGGTTAAAAACAAGGGAATTTTCAGATAGACATTTTCTGAATTTTAGAAGATAATAAATTTAGTATAGTCCATTTTGCTCTCTTTTGCAAGGGTGCATTTCGTTCTGTTTTATACTTTCAATAGAAAGAAGAGGTGAGCACAATGAAATTTCAGCGTATTCAGGATTTACGTACAGACGCGGATCTGTCCCAGAGAGAATTAAGTGAGATTCTTCATATCAGTCAGCGTTCTTATTCCCATTATGAAACGGGATCCCGTAATATTCCTATCGAAATGCTTATCCGGCTGGCAAATTATTACGACACCAGCATCGATTATCTCGTCGGCCGCACAGACCGCAAAAAAATGATCAAATAAAGAGATCCCCGGAAATGTGGAACAGTTTCGGGAATTCCTGTATCGGGATTCCCTGATTGCCAAAATCCGGGGATTCTTTATTTTACCGTGTTTTATTTTTTTTTGATCATTCCGTATAATAGGTTTCTTCTTCTCCGTAGGGAATCTCATATTCTTCTGTATTCTCATCAGAAGAATCTTCACTGCTCTCGCTGTAGGATTCCTGTTCATAGGAATTTTCGTTGCTTTCATTATAGGAAGCATCTTCTTCGGAATTTTCGGATACTTCCAGGGATGACTCCTGCCGGGTCATAATAGACTCTGTTTTCGGATAGGTCAGAGATCCATCTCCCCGTTCATATGTTTTTACCTTCACATAAAGCTCACCACTTTTATCGAAAACAAACTCTCCTTTTGCCTTATTCCCTTCGGAATCCTTAAAACGGAACTGTGTGGCATTTCCTGCTACCTCTGCAGTCACATCTGCTTCTGCGGTCATGGAAGGATCTTTTCCATTCACTCTCTTATAGGTAAAGGAAACAGATTTCAGACTGATATCATAAATATCGATCGTTGTCAGCCCGTCTTCGCTGTACCAGATCCCCTGATAATTTTCCGGTTCAAATGCCGGAAGGATTGTCGGGACCGGTGTCAATGACGGTGTCGGTGTCGCTGTCGGAACCGGTGTTGCTGTTGCTGCCGGAGTTGCTGTCACCTCCGGAATACTGTCCAATGCAGCCAATGCGGCCTCTCTTCGTTGTTCTTTTTCCACCTTATCCCTGTGGGAAACATACAGCATCCCTCCAAGTCCTGCCAGAATAAACAGGATGATCAACAGGACCAGAACCGCTCTCAGCCGTTTTTTTCTTTTTTTGTTTTTTCTCATCTGCATCACCTCTGTTTACTATAGCATACAGGAAACGCTTCTTGTATTTCTCAATTCTGCTTATTTTTTCTCTTTGATGATACCTTTTCTGTAAGCTTCCAGAAGCTGGATCAGCTCACTGATCCTTTCCTTCAGAGCAGTTCCGGTATCGGTATCACCGACCAGAGTACGTTTGTTATTGTAGTGAACTGCTACCCTGTTGGAAACAATATCCTGCTCCTGGGCTACCGCTTCTTCCGCAGAAGTAAAAGGCTCATGAGCAGACAGGATCAGCCCGTAGGAGTTATAAACCAGTGTATAGCCGGCAATCCCCGTAACCTTCTGATATGGTCTGGAAAAACCGCCGTCGATCACAAGAACTTTGCCATTGCATTTTACAGGACTCTCTCCCTCACTCTGGTGAACCGGCACATGCCCGTTGATGATGTGACCTTTTTCCGGATCCAGTTCAAATTCACGGAGCAGATCATCTACAACATTCTCATTTTCCAGAAGATGATAGTAGGCATTTTTAGTTTCTTTATGTGTTTCCTTATCTTTAATAAAATAACGTTCAAAGGTGGTCATTTTGTCTTTTCCGAACAGCGGTGAATTCGGAGCTGCCCAGATATACCACATAATATCCCTGCCTTTACGCTTTTCATCCTCATTTACAGAGAAAAACGCCCGGCGCACATAAGTCTCAAGAACATCGTACAATTCTTTTCCTTTGTAGGTTTTTCCATAAATCTGGACTTCTTTCAGACTTCCATCCTCATTAAGCGGAATACTTCCATGGAACAGAAGATTTCCATTATAAGTTTTATAAAGGCCTCCCTTGTCCAGAAGAAGCCGGACATGATTCTGCAGTTTCTCGCAGTTTCGGAACGCGGAATCCAAGCGTTCCATTACATCCTTTTCCTCTGTGGTAAGTTCATATGGCTTTTTCCAGTCAATAGTAGGAAAATATGTATCGGTCAGCTGATATTCTTTTCCGTCCGGAAGTGTGATCATTCCCTTTTTCGGATCGATCCTATGAAGCAAACAACGCTTTTCCATATGGAATTCTTTGTGCCGGCGGATCAGCTGACCCTCCAGCTTAAACTGGATAATGGCAATAGCCTTGTGCATTTTCCGTCCAAGCTCTTCTTCCAGAATACTATAGTTATTGGCATCTCCCTTCATCTCAAAAGCAGTACATGGATCATCCTTATAAGCCTCCATTGCAAAGGTTGCCAGAGGCATGAGATTGATCCCATATCCATCCTCAAGAATATCCATATTTCGGTAACGGATACTGTTCCGGATCACCGTTGCAATGCAGGCTTTCTGTCCTGTAGCAGCTCCCATCCAGACCACATCATGATTTCCCCACTGGATATCCAGCGAATGATATTTCATCAAACGATCCATGATGAAATGCGGGCCCGGACCTCTGTCATAAATATCTCCCAGCACATGAAGATGATCCACAACAAGACGCTGGATCAGTTCTGCCAGGGCAATGATAAAATTCTCTGCCCGGCCGATCTCAATGATCGTATTGACGATGGCATCGTAATATGCTTCTTTGTCCAGAACTTCCGCTTTCTCTGTGATCAGCTCCTCGATCACATATGCATAGTCTGCAGGAAGTGCCTTACGGACCTTGGAACGGGTATATTTGGATGCCGTTGTCTTGCATACTTCGATCAGACGATAAAGTGTGATCTTGTACCAGTTCTCCATGTCTTCTTCCTGTTTTTTTACAACCTCCATCTTTTCCTTCGGATAATAGATCAGTGTGGCAAGAGAACGTTTGTCGCTGTTGCTTAAGGTATGTCCGAATACATCATCGATCTTTTTTCGTACAGCCCCTGATCCATTCCGAAGAACATGGGAAAACGCATCGTATTCTCCATGAATGTCCGACATGAAATGCTCGGTACCTTTCGGAAGGTTTAATATAGACTGCAGATTGATGATCTCTGTTGAAGCCTTTGCTATAGTAGGATACAGCTCCGCAAGTCGCTGCAGGTATCTTAATTCTTCTTTTTTCATAGTATCTGGTATCCTCCTGGGAGTTCTCACTGCCAGATCAGCCTTCAGGATAAACGGCAGTATTTTTTATTTATTGTAAGCCCTTCCGGTATCATATATCAACCCGTAAAATCAAACAGTGACATCTGATTGGACTGCGGGATATCTCCGAAAAGATCCATATCATCCATCAGATCGATAACGGTCTTGCTGACCTTGGTACGATCACGGAAATCATCCTTGGAAAGGAATCTGCCTTTTGCGGCAGCATCCACAACTGCCTCTGCTGCCTTATCTCCAAGACCCTCTATGGTATCCAGAGCAGGCATCAGTTTATCTCCGATGATCTGGAACCGGTGTGCCTTTGCCTTATAAAGATCGATCGGCACAAAATCAAAACCTCTGGCGTACATTTCCTGTACGATCCTCATATCCTTCAGTGTATCCTGTTCCTTCTTGGATGCCTCATCACCTTTTTTCCGGATCTCCGCCATATAATATTCCAGACGTTCTTTTCCCATGCACATCAGTTCATAGGAAAAGGATGTGGCACGGATACTGAAAAATGCTGCATAATAAGCCAGTGGATGAAACACTTTATACCAGGCGATACGATACGCCATCATAACATAGGCTGCCGCATGGGCTTTCGGGAACATGTACTTGATCAGCTTACAGGACCAGATATACCAGTCCGGAACATCATGCTCTTTCATAGTCTGGATCCATTCCTCACGAAGACCCTTTCCCTTACGGACACTCTCCATGATGGTAAACGCCAGACCACTTTCCACTCCTTTTCCGATGAGATAGATCATAATATCATCTCGCGTACAGATTGCTGTAGAAATGGTAGCTGTACCATTCTGGATCAATACCTGGGCATTTCCAAGCCATACATCCGTGCCGTGGGAAAGTCCAGCAATACGTACCAGGTCGGAAAAATATTTCGGCTTGGTATCGATCAACATCTGCATGGCAAAGTCTGTACCAAACTCCGGGATCCCGAGGCATCCCAGCCTGCAGCCGCCGATATCCTCCGGGCTGATCCCCAGAGCCTGCGTTCCCGCAAACAGGGACATGACATCTCTCTGGTCCAGCGGAACTGTTCTTGCACTGATGCCGGTCAGATCCTCCAGCATACGGATCATGGTCGGATCATCGTGTCCAAGTATATCAAGTTTCAGAAGATTTCCGTCAATGGAATGGTAATCAAAATGTGTGGTGATGATATCACTGTTCACATCATTGGCCGGGTGCTGCACAGGTGTAAATTTCTCAATCTCCTCACCCATAGGCAGTACGATGATACCTCCCGGATGCTGGCCAGTGGTACGGCGGACACCGGTACAGCCCTTCACGATACGGTTGATCTCACAGTAACGCTTGTGCTGCCCCCGTTCCTCATAATAGTTCTTCACATAACCAAATGCGGTTTTTTCCGCAAGGGTACCAATGGTTCCCGCCTTAAAGGTCTGCCCTTTTCCGAAGATAACCTCTGTATACCGATGGGCATTGGCCTGATATTCACCGGAAAAGTTCAGGTCGATATCCGGCTCCTTATCACCTTTAAAACCAAGGAATGTCTCAAAAGGAATATCAAAGCCTTCCTTGTTCATCCTGGCACCGCATTTCGGGCAGATCTTATCCGGCATATCACATCCTGCCATACCCGCGTATTTTTTCACCTCAGGGGAATCAAAATCACTGTATTTACAGTCCGGATTCGGACAGAGATAATGAGGCGGCAGAGGGTTTACCTCCGTGATACCGGACATGGTCGCTGCCAGAGAAGAACCTACAGAACCACGGGATCCAACCAGATAGCCGTCCTCATTGGACTTCCACACAAGCTTCTGTGCAATGATATACATTACCGCATAACCATTGGAGATAATAGAATTCAGCTCCCTGTCCAGACGGTCCTCCACGATCTTCGGCAACGGATCTCCGTACATTTCGTGGGCCTTCGTGAAACAGATATTCTTAAGATCCTGCTCGGAGTTCTCAATGACCGGTGGAAATTTATCCGGATGGATCGGTGATATCTTCTCGATCATATCCGCGATCTTATTGGTATTGGTGATCACCACCTCTTCCGCCTTTTCACTTCCCAGATAGGAAAATTCCTCCAGCATTTCCTCCGTTGTACGAAGATAAAGCGGGGCCTGGTTATCTGCATCAGAAAATCCGTTTCCTGCCATGATGATCCGTCGGTAAACCTCGTCCTGAGGATCCATAAAATGCACATCACAGGTGGCAACCACCGGTTTTTTGAACTGTTCTCCAAGTTTTACGATCTTCCGGTTTATCTCTTTTAAGTCTTCCTCAGAATTGATCATATCGTGCTTTTCATCCGCAAGCATAAACGCATTGTTCCCAAGAGGCTGGATTTCCAGATAGTCATAAAAATTTACCAGTCTGGCGATCTCCTGATCCGGTGCATTGCGAAGAAGTGCCTGATAAAGCTCTCCTGCCTCGCAGGCACTTCCCACCAGAAGGCCTTCCCTGTATTTTTCCAGCACGCTTTTGGGAACCCTTGGTCTTCTGTGATAGTACTTTAAATGGGACTGGCTTACCAGCTTGTACAGATTGATCCTTCCGGTCTCATTTCTTGCAAAAACAATAGCATGGTATGTGGGCAGCTTTCGGATGGTATCCGGTGAAACCGCACCCTGCCTGTTCATCTCATCCACATCAAAAATATCTCTTTCTTCCAGCATCTTTACAAACCGCACAAAAATCTCTGCGGTACATGCCGCATCATCCACAGCTCTGTGGTGATGATCAAGAGAAACACCTACTGCCTTGGCTACCGTATCCAGTTTAAAACGGTTCAGGGCAGGAAGAAGGAATCTAGCCATACCAACGGTATCCACATAAGTAAAATCATCCGAAATCCCCTGCCGTTTACAGTTTTCAATAATAAAGCTCATATCAAAGTCCGCATTATGGGCCACCATCACGCAGCCCTCACAGAATTCCAGGAATTTCGGCAGTACTTCCTCTATCACAGGTGCATCCAGGACCATGGAATCATTGATGCTTGTCAGCTGCTCAATACGGAACGGAATGGGCACTTCCGGGTTTACAAAGGTGGAAAAACGATCTGTGATCTGTCCTTTTTCCACTTTTACCGCGCCAATCTCAATGATCCTGCAGGTTAGTGCTGAGAATCCCGTAGTCTCAATATCAAAAACAACAAAATCTCCATCCAGACGCTGCCCTTTGGAATTGGTGACCATACCCTTCAGATCGTCTACCAGATACGCTTCCATTCCATAGAGCACCTTAAAATCAGACTCCTTTGGAACACAACCGCCCCAGGCATCAAAGCAGTGATTTGCCTCCGGGAAGGACTGCACCACGCCATGATCCGTGATAGCGATAGCCTTATGTCCCCACTCATAGGCACGTTTTACCAATGCCTTTGCATCGCTGACACCATCCATATCGCTCATCTTGGTGTGACAGTGAAGCTCCACACGCTTCTGAGGACTGGTATCCATTCTTGTGCTGGTAAAATTGGCGATTTTCTTGATACCTGTAATATTTCCAATAGTAAGCTCACTGTCAAAACGGTCAATGGTGGTAACTCCCTTCAGCTTCAGGAATGCGCCTTTTTTTACACTTTCCGTCACTTCCGGAACCTGCTCGTTACGCAGAAACATCTTCACAACAATACTGTCCGTAAAATCGGTCACAGGGAAGATCAGGATCGTTTTCTCATTTCGGATCTCACGAGCTTCCACATCCATAACCTGACATCGGATGATAACCTCACCCATCTCACCGGTAATGCTCTCCAGCGGAATCGTTTCTCCATCAAAATCTCTGCCGTAAACCACATCCGGATTGCTGTCCCTGCGGAATCCGAAGCTGCCGCGGAAATCCCCCTTCTGAACCTTCTGCTGTTTTTTGTCAACGGATTTCTTCTCGTTTGTCTTTTCGCCGCTCTTATCTCCAGAGGTTTTCTTTGTCTCTTCCCTGGCTGTATCCTCCTGCTTCGGTTCGCTTTCCTGATCCCCGCTGAGTTTGGCATGCTTCAGGACATTTTCCACTTCCTGTTTGATCTGAAGTGCAGCATTTTTCCGGTATTTACTCTCTTTCACTTCCACAAAATCCAGTTCCACTTTCAGATCCATACCGCAGCGTTCACAGAAAACCTTATGAAAATATTCAACAAGTATTTCGCTTTTCTGTCTGGAAATAACCGTATCCGGAAGCTCCATACGCAAGGTATCTTTTCCTGTAAAAATGATTTTTGATCTACGGAACAGATTGTACTCCAGCATGTTATAGTTGCGCAGCTCCATCTCCATACTGGAACGGTAGCTTTCCAGAAAGTTCTCCGGTGTATACTGCTCGGAAAGATGAAATTTTTCCACAACTGTTACAGTCATGGGAATCCCCGGAAAGCACTGCCGTTCGATCTCATCCTCCAGCGCAAAAATATTCTTCTTGTGTATCCAGCGGCTGCTTTCGATATAAACCCTCAGATGAGTTCTTCCGGGGTTCATGGAAACCTTTGTCACAAATACCATGTCCAGAAGTTCTTCCAGCTCTTTCTTCACTTTAAGATGCGGAAATACATCAAAAAAATCTTTCTCCATTATGACTCCTGCTCATTCCAGGTAAGAAGTTCCTGACGAAGTGTATCCAGAAGATCCGTTTCCGGTACTTTTTTTACAACCTCTCCATGCCGGATCAGAAGACCAACACCATCGCCTCCTGCAATTCCGAGATCTGCTTCCTTTGCCTCTCCCGGTCCGTTTACCACACAGCCCATAACCGCAACCTTGATATCAAGAGGAATATCCTGTACCATGGTCTCTACCTGGTTTGCAAGGCCGATCAGATCGATTTTTGTTCTTCCGCAGGTCGGACAGGAAACAACCTCCACGCCTCCTTTGCGAAGTCCCAGCGTTTTCAGGATCCTTTTGGCTGATTTCACTTCTTCCAGCGGCGCGCCTGTCAGAGAAACACGGATGGTATCTCCGATTCCCTGATACAGGATGATTCCAAGTCCGATAGCTGATTTGATATTTCCCGAATACAGAGTTCCTGCTTCTGTAATTCCCACATGAAGAGGATACTGTGTTTTTTCTGCGATCAGTTCATGGGCTCTGGCGCACATGAGAACATCAGAAGATTTGATGCTGATCACAAGATTGTCATATCCCATCTCTTCAATGATGTGCACCTTATCAAGAGCACTCTCCACAAGTCCTTCGGCTGTAACACCGTGATATTTTTCTACCAGTTCTTTTTCAAGGGAACCGCTGTTTACTCCTACACGAATAGGGATATTCCGTTCCTTTGCTGTATCCACAACTGCCTGGATTCTCTCTTTGGAACCGATATTTCCCGGATTGATACGGATCTTGTCCGCACCGTTCTCCATGGCTGCAATGGCAAGGCGATAATCAAAATGGATGTCCGCAACCAGCGGAATATGGATCTGTTTTTTGATCTGGGATAAAGCCTTCGCAGCTTCCATAGTAGGAACTGCGCAGCGGATAATATCACAGCCTGCTTTTTCCAGTGAAAGGATCTGCGCAACCGTTGCTTCTACATCTTCAGTTTTCGTATTGGTCATGGACTGGATAAGGATCGGATTTCCTCCTCCGATAACACGATTTCCAATTTTTATTACTTTTGTATGATCTCTGTACATAAAAATCTCCTTTATGAATCCTGAAAGGCAGGTGTCTTCAAACGCCCTGCCTTTCCTTTCCGAACTATCTTTTTACTCTTACTCCTAACGTCGGATCTCCAGCAGCTTTGTTTTCAGTTCGTTTTCCATACGTCTCATATCTGCCTCTGCTGCCTGACGTTTTTCACGGCCTTCCTGCTGGATCTTCATCACATCATCCAGTGTCTGGATCAGTTCCTGATTGGTTTTTTTCAGAGTTTCAATATCTACAATACCACGCTGGGATTCCTTTGCAGTTTCCACAGATGCCAGGTGAAGCGTTTCCGCATTTTTCTTCAGAAGTTCATTGGTAAAATCCGTAACCTGCCGTTGTGCCTGTGCGGCTTCTGTGGAGTGCGCAATTCCTAGAGCCAGCACCATCTGGCTTTTCCAGAGAGGAATGGTATTTACAATGGTTGTCTGTATCTTCTCGATCATCGTCGTATCATTGTTCTGGATCATGCGGATCTGCGGTGCAGTCTGCATAGAAATGGTTCTGGTAAGCTCCAGATCATGAAGCTTTTTCTCAAAGCGGTCACATTTGCTTTCCAGATCATTGGCAGCCTGTGCATCTTCCGGAAGTCCGCTTGCCGCTGCCTTCTGATGCAATTCGTTGAGCTTGCCTTCTCTGACTTCCCTAAGCTTCTTTTTACCTGCAAGAATGTACATGGAAAGTTCTTTAAAGTATGCAAGGTTCTGCTCATACATTTTATCCAGCACGGCAGAATCTTTCATCAGACGCATCTGGTGCTGCTCCAGAGCTTCCGTGATCTTCGTCACATTTCCCTCGGCCTTTGTGTAACGGTTTTTCAGAGTTTCCACCTTCGCTGTCTGTTTTTTGAAAAAGCCGAAAAATCCCTTTTCCTCTGTGGCATCAAAATCCTTCAATTCTCCTACCACATTTGCAAGAAGCTCTCCTGCCTCCCCAAGATCCTGTGTCTTCACATTTACCAGCGCTGCATCAGAAAAATCTGCCATCTTCTTCTGAGTGCCGGCTCCGTACTGCAGGATCTGGTTTGTATTTTCAATATCGATCTTTGCTGCAAAATCTTCTACGATTTTCTGTTCCTGGGGAGATAACACCGGTTCCTCTACTGCAGGCTCCTGGGGTTTCTCCGGTTCTTTTTTTGCAATTTCTTCTTTTTCTTCCGTGAGATCCGGTTCCAGAGTCAGCACCGGTGCTTCTACCTCAAAGTCTTTAAATTCTTCTCCCATAAGCATTCTCCTTGATCAGCTGTACCTTCCGGCAGATGTCTGTATTCCAGCTTCTGATCTGCTCGTTGTACTTATTTCATTTCCGCATTCTGTTTCATTTTTTCGAAATCATCCTCTGTCAGTCCCTCCTGTGCCAGAACTGTATGCAGCACAGAAATATCGGTGGATACATCCCATGCGGTATCCCGGAATATGGAATCCAGAAGTTTCTCAAAAGCAATATTCAGTGTATCAATGGTTTCTTCAATTTCTTTCTTGGAAGCCGTGATATTCTCGCCCTGTACAGGCTGTCCATCCATATCCTCATAAGCATCCAGAAGCTTCACAGTCATGGGCAGATAGTAATCCATCATTTTCGTAAGATCCGGAATCACCTCCGGATGCTCTCCTGCACGCTCAAAAATTTTCTGAACGATCATTTCCATCCTGGAAATCTTTGCGGAAATTTCTTCCCCGGGAATGGCGTCATTGCTCTCACGGATCTTTACCAGAAATTCATTTCCTTTTCTCAGGACTTCCTGGGCTTCCGGACTCATATTCTCCTCCAGCTGAACCTTAGGATCTGCTTCCTGTTTACGAAGCTCCAGCTGCTTCTGTGTTTCCAGGTACTGCTGATAGGTCTCATTACTGGTGATCAGACAGGTTCCCTGCTCATCCACATGGCCTTCCAGAAACCAGCCCTTCTGGATCATTCTGCTGATATCTTTTTTTACAAATTTCTCGTTCTTTCCTGCTGCCTGGGCAAGCTTCTGAAAATTACAGTAGGTGTGGTCTCCCAGCGCACGGATATATTTCTGGAAACGTCCCAGTCTTCCGAGACGGCTTGTTCCTGCTCCCAAAAGAGCACCGCCACCTGCTGCGCCTGCACACATCACTCCAAGCACACCTGCTGCAAGTGCACCGCTGTGTCCAATGCCCATCCAGATCAGAAGCACCATGGCTCCAAGCCCCATGCCACTTAAAAGTATCCCACCGGAAACTGCCATCATCATGCCTTTGAGATTCTCACCGGTAGTCTTTCCGTAGAGCAGTTCCGACTGTTTCCTTGCAGCCTGCTGCTTTGCTTTTCTGTTTTTTCCGTAATAAGGGCTCTGGTATGTATAGCTTTTCTTACGGAATTCCGGATCAGCACCCGGATCAAACACGGAATTCAGCGCATTTTTTAGCGCTTCGCTTCCGGAATCAATGGCCTTATTTACTGTCTGGTTGATCGTATGGCTTAATTCGTGATAGCTGTTTGAATTCACTGCATTATCTACAATATCCTGAATCTTTTTTCCAAGGTCTTCAAATTCGTGATTGTCCATTTTTCCCTCCAGTCCATAGATATTTTTTATTATATCGAAATCATATTAAAATTACAAGCAAATGAAAAAAAGGAACAAAAAACTATTGAAGTCATCACGTAAAAGTTTTACAATGGTAAAAAGTAAAAATTGTAAACGGAGGAATCGTTATGGAAAAAAAGAACATCGACTGGTCCAGCATCGGATTCGCTTACATGCCAACCGACTACAGATACGTGTCTAATTTTAAAGATGGAAAATGGGATGAGGGTACTTTAAGCACAGACCCTAATATCGTACTCAACGAGTGTGCTGGTGTGCTTCAGTATTCTCAGAGTGTATTCGAGGGTCTGAAGGCATACACAACAGAAGACGGACATATCGTTACTTTCCGTCCTGACCTGAACGCAGAGCGTATGGCTGCATCTGCAGCAAGACTTGAAATGCCGGTATTCCCGAAGGAAAGATTTATCGACGCTGTTGAGCAGGTTGTTAAGGCAAATGCTGCATGGGTTCCGCCATATGGTTCCGGCGCAACACTTTATCTTCGCCCGTACATGTTTGGTTCCAACGCCGTGATCGGTGTTAAACCGGCTGACGAATATCAGTTCCGTATCCTTACAACACCGGTTGGTCCGTACTTTAAAGGCGGCGCCAAACCGATCACGATCCGTGTCAGCGACTATGACCGTGCCGCACCTTGCGGAACCGGTAACATCAAGGCTGGCCTGAACTACGCAATGAGCCTTCATGCTATCGTAGATGCTCACAAACAGGGCTTTGATGAGAACATGTACCTTGATCCCAAGACTCGTACAAAAGTTGAGGAGACAGGCGGAGCAAACTTCATCTTCGTTACTAAAGACGGCAAGGTTGTAACACCGAAGTCTGACAGCATCCTTCCTTCCATCACACGTCGTTCTCTGATCTACGTTGCAAAGGAGTACCTTGGACTGGAAGCTGAAGAGCGTGAGGTCTACTTCGATGAGGTTAAAGATTTTGCAGAGTGTGGTCTTTGCGGTACTGCTGCAGTTATCTCTCCTGTCGGAAAGATCAATGATCACGGCAAAGAAATCTGCTTCCCAAGCGGAATGGAGAAGATGGGTCCGGTCATCCAGAAGCTGTACGACACACTGACCGGTATCCAGATGGGACGCATCGAAGCACCGAAGGGATGGATCCACGTAATCGAGTAATTACCGGATTTTCGTCATTATACATAACATTAAGCACCAAAAAACAGACCGCCGTATTTTTTTCGGTGGTCTGTTTTTTTATTATTTCTTCATTGTTTTTCTGTACAAAGCGGGCAGTCTCATTCTGCTTTATGATCTGTGCTCACATTATCTATCTTTTCTCTCATATTTCACAAACGCATATTCCAGATCAAAGTATGTCTGTTCTTCACTCTCCGCTGTGATCTCCCAGTCCGGGTCCTCATCCAGGTTTGGAAAATACGCATCCGCTTCATATGCAAAATCGATTTTTGTCACATGAGCTGTATCACAGTACGGGAGCATCTGTTTGTAAATACTGTCTCCGCCGATACAGTACACATCCTCTGCCGGATATTTCTCCACTTCCTTCAGTGCTTCCTCGATGCTGTGAACGATCACCGCACCTTTTACCTGATAATCCCGGTTGCCGGTGATCACAATGTTGGTTCTGTTTTTCAGAGGAAGTCCGTTTGGAAAAGACTCCAGTGTTTTTCTTCCCATAACAACCACTTTTCCTGTAGTTTCCTCACGGAACATCTTCATATCTGCCGGAATACTTACCAGAAGTTCATTATTTCTTCCGATTCCCCAGTTTTTATCTGCTGCAACAATAATATTCATTCTTTCTTCCTTTCTTTCTTTATGCAATTATACTGCAATGGGAATATTTTTGATCTGTGGCCATGTCTCATAATTCTCCACGATCAGATCATCGGTGGTGAATTTATAAAAATCCTTTATCTCCGGATTCAGTTTTACTGTCGGTGCAGGATACGGTTTTCTGGAGATCAGTTCTTTAATTACCGGAATATGACGATCATAAATATGGCAGTCTGCGATCACATGAACAAGCTCTCCGGCTTCCATATCGCAGACCTGTGCGATCATCATGAGAAGAAGAGAATACTGACACACATTCCAGTTGTTTGCAGCCAGGATATCCTGAGATCTCTGGTTCAGCACCGCATTAAGGACCAGCTTGTCTTTTCCGGGTTCCTTGGTTACATTGAAAGTCATGGAATAGGCACATGGGTAAAGATTCATCTCGTGGAGATCCTGATGTACATAAATATTGGTCATGATCCTTCTGCTGTACGGATTGTTCTTAAGATCAAAAAGAACTCTGTCTACCTGATCCATCATTCCCTCTTTATACTGATGCTTCACACCTAACTGATAGCCGTAGGCTTTTCCGATGGAACCGTTCTCATCTGCCCAGCTGTCCCAGATGTGGCTGTGAAGATCATGGATATTATTAGATTTCTGCTGCCAGATCCATAGAATCTCATCCATTGCACTCTTTAACGCTGTTTTTCTTAAAGTCAGTGCCGGAAACTCCTTCCGGAGATCATAACGGTTCACAACACCAAATCTCTTGATGGTATAAGCCGGAGTTCCATCCTCCCACACAGGACGTACCTTCTCACCTTCTGTGCTGGTTCCGTTTTCTATGACATCTTTGCACATGTCAATGAATATATTATCTGCAAGACTCATTTGTTGATTTCCTCCTGTAATTTTCTTCTATTCGATCCCGGGCTGCTTTTTTTCTTAAAAATGCCCCTGAAATTTATTTTATATTCTAACACATTTCAGTCCTTACTGTCCACTTCCCCTTTAACCTCCTATCCCATTTAACCTTCTCTCCCTGTTTTTCCTTTTCCCTGTTCTTTTTCTGTATTTTTCTGGACTTTTCCATGCGGGAGTGCTATATTAAGAGCCATGAAAATACTGATTACATTATTAAAACCTTTTTCTTTTGCACCTGCGATCCTGATGATGTGCGTGATCTACTCTTTTTCCGCACAGACCGGAGATGTTTCCGGTGCCCTGAGCTACAAGATCAGCTACCAGATCGTAGAAACCAAAAACGAAATATTAGCTTCCGGCAAAAGCCTGGAACAGCTTTCCCAGGAAGCTGCCGGTATCGAATTTTATGTCCGTAAGGCTGCTCACATGACAGAATACTGCCTGTTGGCCATATCTATTTCCTTCCCCATCTATGTATACGGAGTTCGGGGAATCTGGCTGATGCTCCTTGCCGGATTTGTATGTGTAGGATTTGCCGGACTGGATGAATACCACCAGTCTTTTGTAGAGGCCCGCGGACCTTCCGTAAGGGATGTAGGGATCGACAGCTGCGGAGCAATGATCGGAATTTTGCTGGTACAGGCATTCTGCTGGTCTACCTTACATACCCCCGGCAGAAAAAAATCTCGAAAAAAGCGCAGAAACGCACAAAGACGCAGATAACTGTTTTGCGATCTGCCTGATCTAAAAAACGGAACATACATAAGGATTTTTTTGCCTTATGATGTTCCGTTTTTGCTATTACTAATCGTCATATCTCAGCAGGCATTTTACTCTCACCTGCATCCAGTTTTATTTTTCGTCTTTCTCCTCCGGTGCGTCATCCAGATTTTCCGCAAGATGCGCCCGCTCCGCAATTGACATTTTTTTCTTTGCCACGGTTTCCGGATTTTGAGAAGCTTCCTCTGCCGCTTTTTTCGCAGCAGCTTCTTCCAGCTCATGTTTCTGTGCGCCAGCCTTTGCAAGATTACGGATCGCCATGATCAGAAGCACTGCTCCGATCACAACAAAAATACCTCCCGCTGCCAGAAATACCACACCGGAGTCTTCTGCTCCGCTTATGACACTGGCACAGAGACGATATCCTGTATACACAAGATAACCGCCTGCAAAGATCCACAGAAGACTGCTTCTTGTGGAAGAATTTCCCTGTCCGGAATTCTTTTCCTCAGCAGTTTCCTGCTGCAGCTCTTCCTTATTTTCTCTTTTCTGTTCTTCCATGATGTATTTCTGTCCTTTCTGATATCCTTATATTTCTCTATTTGTCAGATATCTTTTCCCTGTCAGCTTCTGTTTTTTCCTTCTCTTCCGTTTCTTCTTTTACAAGTCTTCCATAAAGCTTTGTCATTTTATAAATCTTCTGAATAATTGTTTCATTGAGCTGGCCTTTTTTCATACGCCACTTCCAGTTGTCACCAAGAGTTGACGGTTCATTGATCCTTGCCTCATTTCCAAGGCAGAGATAATCCTGTACCGGGATCACGCAGCGATCTGCAACACTGGACATCGCCGCACGTATCATGCTCCACACTGCCGCAGTCTCATGCTTGCCCTCACAGCCAATATAGGCCCTGGCAAAATTTCGGTCATGCTGGCTCAGATTGCGGAACCATCCTCTTGTTGTCTCATTGTCATGAGTACCTGTGTAAACAATGCAATTCCTTTCATATCTATGCGTCAGATACGGACTGTCCTCATTCTCGTCAAAAGCAAACTGCAATACCTTCATTCCCGGGAATCCGGATTCTTCCACCATCTCGATCACACTGTCTGTAAGGAGACCAAGATCCTCTGCGATCACATCCAGCTTTCCAAGATTCTTTTCAAGCGCACGGAACAGATCCATTCCCGGTCCCTTTTCCCAGTGACCGAACTCCGCAGTTTTATCTCCGTACGGAATGGAATAATACTCATCAAAGCCTCTGAAATGGTCGATCCTTACCACATCATAAAGCTTCATACAATTTGCCATTCGGCGTGTCCACCATGCATAGCCTGTTTTCTTGTGATATTCCCAGTCATAAAGCGGATTTCCCCAGAGCTGCCCTGTGGCGGAAAAAGCATCCGGCGGGCATCCGGCAACGCCGATCGGAATATTTTCCTTATCAAACTGGAACAATTCCGGCTGTGCCCAGGCATCCGCACTGTCAAACGCAACGTAGATCGGGATGTCTCCGATCATCTCCACTCCCTTAGCATTTGCATAAGCTTTCAATGCTGTCCACTGTTTAAAAAAGCAGAACTGCTGAAAACAGTAAAATCCCACTTCTTTTGCAAACTTCTCCCTTTTTTCAGCCAATGCAGCTTTTTCTCTGTTTTTGAGTTCCGTAGGCCATTCGATCCAGCTGATCCCATTCAGGCTGTCCTTGATTGCCATATACAGGCTGTAATCTTCCAGCCAGGCAGCATTTTCTTTTACAAACTTCCGGTACTCCTGATCTGTCTCACAGTCATAATTTTCAAAGGCTTTTCTCAAAAGCCGAAATCTGGAATTATAAATCTTCTCATAATCCACATAGCTCTCGTTTGTACCCCAGTCACAGTCCTCGCAATCACTTTTATCCAGATATCCCTCTTTTACAAAAGCCTCCAGATCAATAAAATACGGATTTCCCGCAAAGGTAGAAAAAGACTGGTATGGTGAATCTCCATATCCGGTAGGTCCGAGAGGAAGAATCTGCCAGTATTTCTGTCCTGCTCTTGCCAGCTGGTCTACAAACTCATATGCTTCCTCAGAAAAGCATCCGATCCCATATTTCGATGGCAGACTGGACACTGGAAGTAAAATCCCACTTGCTCTCATAATTTACGAATCCTCCTGTTTTCTCAGTAGTTGCGCCCTCTCACAGATGTCTGCAGGAGCACTCAGATTTTTATTATATCACTCTGTCACAGAGCGTTCAAAGTCCTTTTTTGCAGATATATGTAAATATATCATGATAAACCTTTTCCCTGTCTTTCTCATTCAGGATCTCGTGGCGCATTCCCGGATATAATTTTCCCCGGACATCCCGGTATCCTGCACAACGCATGGCACGGACAGACTTCGCAAACTGTCTCACATTTCCCATGCAGGGATCCTCCGCCCCACTAATAAACAGCACCGGCATTTCCGGCTTTGTACACTTCCAGTGCTTCACATCATAGGCTCTTTTCATCAGGTCAAAAAGTGCCAGATATGCATCATCCGTAAAGGTAAATCCACAGTATTCTGAATCCGAATAATCCTGCACAACCTGCGGATCAGAGCAGATCCAGGAAAAACGGTTTTTTTCTTTTTTAAAGTGCATTGCATAGCTTCCAAAAGACATCATCTCGATCAGACCCGCACTGTGTTTAGGCCCGAAAACAGTCTTTCCCGCCTTTGCCAGAGCTACTCCGACCGGCCGAAATGCATTATAGCTGGGTGAGCCGCAGACGATCAGCATATCCATACAGCTGTCATGATGCGCTGCATAGGCACGAACTGCCAGAGAGCCCATGCTGTGTCCGAAAAGGATCAGCGGAATACCTGGGAAATGATCCTTGATCAAGCAGTTCACCGTATGGATATCCTGCAGCATGGCATCCGCCCCACCACCGTACATATATCCAAGATCCTCTTTACTGCGTACGCTTTTCCCATGGCCACGGTGATCATGGATCACACTTATATATTTTCGCTCTGCCATATATTCCATAAAAGGAATGTAGCGTTCCTTGTACTCACTCATTCCGTGAACGATCTGTATAATCCCACGGTATTTCTCATTACGTTCCAACTCCGGCACTACTGCCAGGCAGGAAATTTCCAATCCGTCTGCTTTTGAAGGAAATGAATACTGAATTGTCCGTAACATATATTTCACCTCACCTTTTCTGCTGCATAAAGCGGGCATTCGCATTCCGCTTTGTCACCTGTACTCAACCACTTTTTCTGTGTCTTCCAGTATATCATAACACAGGGGGTTTCTCAAACAGTAAACCTATGATATAATCGTTACGGTAACATAGGGTGATGCTGTTTGCCCGCAAATGCAAACAGATATCCTCTGACCCACCCACCCGAAAACCAGAATGACTTATTGTAAGGAGGAATAATGAATACAGAAGACAATAATGATTTTTATGACGATGAGCTCTCCAGATCATTGATCTCCAATGATTTTGAAGACGACACTCCCCACAGAAAGAAAAAAAGCAAAAAGCCTCTTGTGATCTGTCTGATCATCCTTCTGATCGCTGCCGCAGCCGGCGGAACCGCCTGGTATATGATGCAGCGCCATAAACCGGTAGAAGCCACAGAAGAATTTCTCACAGGCATGCAGAACATGGATTTTACCACAATGGAGAACCTTCTCCAGAGTCATGATCTCAGTGCTCTGGATGATGCAGATATCCGTGATTCTGCTTACACAGATTTCTTCACTACCGTCAACAAAAAAATGACCTACAAGATCACCAAAAACAAATTTGACATCCAGAACGGAACTGCCAGGATAACGGTTCACATGAAATATATTGACGGAACCAATATCTATGCAGCAACTATTCAGGAATACACCCGTAAGGTTGCTGTCGCAGCCTATGCCGGAAAGGAAATGACACAGGATGATATCCAGGAAATGCTCGCTGCACTTCTTGCCGAAAATGCTTCCACAGCTGATGAGAAATACAGTGAGATCGATATTACCTATCCTCTGATCAAAATCGGCAGCGACTGGAAGATCGTTTCTCTGGATGACACCACAGTCAAGGTTATGTGCGCAAACTTCAAAAGCGTAAAAGACGAAATATCATCCCAGCTTACGGATGACAGCACAGATAGCAGTTCTGCCGCTGCAGAGGATTCTTCCACCCCAGGCAGCACGGCCTCTGCTGAGGGTACAAGTGCATCCATTGATATTACAACTGACAAATTCTCCGTCCGTTTCAAACAGTTTGCGATTTCCAAGGACTACGGCGGAAATCCCTGTCTGATGATCTACTACGACTATACAAACTCCGGCGATTCCCAGTCCAGTGCATTTGTAGACTTCACCCTGCAGGCTTCCCAGAACGGAGAAGTTCTGGAAGGAACTTATCCGGAAGCCAGCGATGATGCTGTAGATAACTACATGAGCACCATTGATCCCGGAAAAACCGTCACTGTATGCCAGGTATTTCTTCTGAAGGATACTACCAATGATGTAACGCTTCAGGGCAAAGAAACTCTGAATGTAAGCGGCGGACAGACAACCTCTCAGATTCTGAAGCTGAAGTAAGATATCGGAATCGCCTGGCGGATATTTACGATCCAAATTCGATAAACCGGAAATTTACATTTTATCTTGCATATGAAAGGAAAACGGAAATTTCTCCTTCATGATTTTTTCATGGCTGGCAGAAATTTCCGTTTTTCTTTTTCTCATTCCTGTGTATATTTTTTCGATTCCATGAAAAACTATTTCCTGTATAACGAAAGGATGGTGACTTATGTCAAATAAATGTCTGCAGTACTTCACCCTGACCATTGCTGTGGTCGGTGCCATAAACTGGGGTCTGATCGGCTTCTTTAATTTTAATCTGGTAGCATTCCTGTTCGGAAGCATGAGCTGGCTCTCCCGGATCATCTACGGACTTGTAGGCTTATGCGGGCTTTATCTTCTGACCTTCTATACTCTGATCGATCAGGGTGAAACAACTGAATAAGCTACGCAGTAACACATAACGCGAAAAATCCTCTGCTGCATAAAAATAAAGCAGAGGATTTTTTCGCAACAAAAAAGAACTCTGATCATCCTCAGAGTTCCGAAGAGCGATAGACGGGGCTCGAACCCGCGGTCTCGACCTTGGCAAGGTCGCGCGTTACCAACTACGCCACTATCGCACAAGCGGGTGATGGGAATCGAACCCACGTATCCAGCTTGGAAGGCTGGTGTTCTACCATTGAACTACACCCGCAGTTATGAAATTATAAATCTTCATCCTTCGATGAGAGCGATAGACGGGGCTCGAACCCGCGGTCTCGACCTTGGCAAGGTCGCGCGTTACCAACTACGCCACTATCGCATAAGCGGGTGATGGGAATCGAACCCACGTATCCAGCTTGGAAGGCTGGTGTTCTACCATTGAACTACACCCGCGCATCGTCGCTTCGGTGATTACCGATCGCTTGACCGCTGCAACGATGATTAGTATATAGCATGCTGTTTTATTTGTCAACAGGTTTTTTGAAATTTTTTATTTTTTTTATTTATTGGATTTTTTATCAATACTCCCATACATTTGTGGCAGAAACCTGGGCCTTCGGTTTCTTGATCACAAGCTCCGGACTTTTTGCACTGACCTTGGTATTTGCAGGAATGGATTCTGTGATAAAGGTATTACCACCTATAATCGTATTCTCTCCTACAACCGTCTCACCACCGAGCACTGTGGAATTAGAATAGATCGTTACATTATCACGGATCGTCGGATGACGTTTTACATTGGCAAGCTGCTGTCCCTTTCTTGTGGAAAGCGCTCCCAGTGTCACTCCCTGATACAGTTTTACATTATTTCCGATTTCTGTAGTCTCACCTACAACCACACCGGTACCATGATCGATAAAGAAATACTCTCCGATGGTCGCTCCCGGGTTGATATCGATTCCTGTACGGCCATGAGCATATTCCGACATCACGCGCGGGATAAATGGGATCTCTTCTTTATAAAGAACATGTGCCAGACGATACACGTAGATAGCAAATAATCCCGGATATGAAAAAATGATCTCTTCCTTGCTCTTGGCTGCGGGGTCACCATCAAAACCAGCCTGTACATCTGTCAGAAGCAGTCTCTGGATCTCAGGAAGCTGCTCAAAAAATCCACATGCAGTTCTGTCTGCATGAGCTGCTGCTTCTTCCGGTTCCTCTCCGTGATAAAGAAGTGCGATCTCGATCTGATTCTTCAATCTGTCATAAAGATCATTCAGTCTGTGTCCCACATAATACTCCGGAAATACGGTAGCACTGGTATCCGTACTGAAATATCCCGGAAATACAATAGATTTCAGATCTCTTACTATATCAATGATCACCGAACGGTTCGGCAGACGTCTGCCGCTCTTCGGCATAAAAAGTTCTTCTGAAGCATAATTCTCAGTAAGACCCTTCGCCGCTCTGAGAATCGCTGATTTCTTATCGCTCATAATTCCCTCCATTTCTGCACATCCACTTCTGTCTGTACACTTTATCTCATTATCATATTATAGTCTGGAAGATTCGTCAATAATACAAAAAAGAAAAGTTTTAAAAAAGATTGACCTTTCTCCGGATACCTTATATAATAATAAAGGTTTGCATCCGGAGATGTACCCAAGTGGCTGAAGGGTCCGCACTCGAAATGCGGTAGGTCGGGCAACCGGCGCGAGGGTTCAAATCCCTCCATCTCCGCTTTTCTGCCGATTTATGACAGGAAGAATTTTATTTATATTTTATTATACAAAAAGCACTCTCATCTCTTGACAATTGTATATTTTATATGTATAATTGCAACAGTGATGAAAACACAATTTAATATAGGGGATTGGTCAAATGGTATGATAGGGGTCTCCAAAACCTTTGGTGGGAGTTCGATTCTCTCATCCCCTGCTATTAGAATCGCTGAAAAACCTTAATTAAGGATTTTCAGCGTTTTTTATTGTATGGCAGAAAAAGTGATCGCCCGGCCTGTCATATCAACATCCGGGCGATCACTTTTCAATATTTTACTTCTCACTGCATTCATATCGTGAAAATCTCTGCACGTATCCACATGCGCTTATCACTTCAGTTTCTTCAGATTATCCGGTCCAAATCCAAATGGCAACAGTTCCTTTAACGTAAAGATATCATATTTTTCTCTGCTGACTGCCAGTATGATCTGAAAGGTTTCCGGATCACAGAACTCCATCATAACCTGTCTGCATACTCCACAGGGTGCTGCATACTCTGTAGGAACACCATCCTTGCCGCCAACGATACAGATTGCCTGAAAGTCTCTCATGCCTTCACTGACCGCTTTGAAAAAAGCAGTTCTTTCCGCACAGTTTGTTGGAGTATAGGCAGCATTTTCTATGTTACACCCGGTATAATAGGTACCGTTTTTTGCAAGAAGTACCGCCCCTACATGAAAATGTGAGTATGGCGCATAGGAATAGTCCATCTGTCTGATCGCCAGATCGATCATTTCTTTGATCTGTTTTTCTTCCATAATTTTCCCACCTTTCCTGAATCAGGCATGTATACGTTATTCTTCTTTTTTCTGTGCCTGATCTGCACGAATCAGTTCACGGATCGCCTGTACTGCAACCTGGATTGCCTTATCGGTATCATGTACCACAGGATTATCCAAACCCAGCTTTTCTCTTTCCTGATTTGCAAGCACCAGGAAGCAGGAGCCCACACGTACTTTTAAATGGCTTGCCACTATAAAAAGAGCAGCGGATTCCATCTCCGACGCAAGACAGCCGAGACGTTTCCACGCTTCCCATTTATTCATCAGTTCATAGCTGACCGGCTTGGTTTCCGGCTCATGCTGGCCATAAAAGGAATCCTTACATTGTACCACACCTGTGTGGAATTCACATCCTTCTTTCTTTGCTCCTTCCACAAGTGCATTGATCACTTCCAGATTTGCCACTGCCGGGAATTCAATAGGTGCATACTCTTTGCTGGTGCCCTCCATGCGGATCGCGCCCGTTGCAACAACAATATCACCACTTTTTACCTCCGGCTGCATTCCACCGCAAGTTCCGATGCGTACAAATGTGTCAGCCCCGCACCGATAAAGCTCTTCCATTGCGATAGAAGCGGACGGTCCGCCGATTCCGGTAGATGTCACACTTACCTTCACTCCGTCCAGTGTTCCGGTGTATGTTACGTATTCCCGGTTATCTGCTACCAAAACCGGATCATCAAAATACTGTGCGATCTTTTTGCAGCGTTTCGGATCTCCCGGTAAAATAACGTAACGTCCCACTTCTCCTTTTGCTACCTGAATGTGATACTGTCTGTCCGCATCCTCTGAATAATTTTTCATGTTTGTTTCCCCCTTTCTCAGCTAACAGTTTACCTATTCCTTATGAATAAAAAAAGACTGCATTTTCATACAATCCAGTCCTTTATTCTTTTATTTTAACCTTGCTTCCCGTCGATCCCTGCAAAACTGTATTGTCTTACATTACAGTCAGATTTTCGTATTTGCTCAGTCAATGTCAAACCTCTTTTGTCTTTATCCCATTATAACATAGATTCATTTTCTTCAAAAGCTTAATATAAACATGTTCCACAAACCACGGTTCTGTTGATCTCATCAATGCTTCTTCCGGTGAAAACCAGGCTACACCGCTGTTTTCATCTGCTTTTATGGAAACAGCCTCTTCTGAATCTGCCTCAAGGAGATATGTTAGGTTAAAGTGCAAATGGCTGGATACATATTTTCCTTTTTTCATATGGCCGTCTACAGTCAGAGATTCCAGGGAAAAAATCTCTTCTGACACCGGATGAACATTGGAAATCCCTGCCTCTTCTTTTACTTCTCTGACAGCAACGGACAGTAAATCCGTCTCACCATCTGCATGTCCTCCAAGCCAGGACCAGGAATTGTATATGTTGTGATATACCATAAGGACTTTCGTCCGTTCTCTGTTTACTACCCAGGCAGAAGCTGTCATATGGGCTACTGCATTTTCCCTGGAAAAAGCATTCTCATTATTTCTGATCCAGTTCAGGATCAGGATTTTATCTTTTTCTTCCTGCTCATTGTATGGCTTGTATTTTTCTATCTGATCGATCAGTTTCTGGCGTGTTATCATTATGCACTCTGTCTCTTTCTTAAATATCCATAAATGTATTTTTAGTCAAGCGGATAAAAGCATCCGCTTCGCTACTTGCTCATAACCGGATAACTGCTTCACAGTTTATCAGAAGGAGCTTGTAACTATCTTTTTTATTTAATACCCATCCTTTAACCGGACAATATTTTTTAAATTTTTTCCATTCAGATATCGTTCCATATTTTCCATGCAGATGTTCCAGATCATATCCTGGACTTCAGCGTTTCCACCGAAGCTCGGTCCTGCAATGTGTGGAGTGATAAGGACGTTTTCCATATTCCAAAGAGGTGATGTCTCCGGCAATGGTTCTGTTTCAAATACATCCAGGACCGCTCCTTTTAAGTGGCCTTCCTCCAGTACTCTGATCAGGTCTTCTGTTGGAATGAGGCTTCCTCTTCCTACATTAACCAGAATTGCATCTTTTTTCATGGAATACAGCCGTTCGTAATTCAGAAGGCCTTTTGTTTCCGATGTTCCCGGGAGACAGCCGATCACAATATCCGCTTTCTGAAGCTGCTGATCCAGCGCTGTCAGATCATATACCTCATCAAACTCTTTCATCTGCTGCAAATGCTCCGGGACTGCAGTTCTTTTTATTCCAGTCACATGCGTTTCAAACGCTTTCATTCTATGGGCAATATTTCTTCCTATATCCCCGATTCCCAGGATGAGAATGTTTTTTCCATATATGGTTTCTGATGGTCTATTCTGTACCCAGAGGTGTTTCTGTTTGTTCTTCCAGTAGTTCGGAAGTTCACGGTACAGCGCAATAATATTCCCGATCACATATTCTGATATGATCTTTCCAAAAGCGCCGGAAGCATTGGTTAATGTAACTCCTGTCGGGAATGCTTTCATTTTTGTATATTTGTCCGCACCGGCCCAGGTCAGCTGGATCCAGCGAAGATTTTCTGCTTTCAGGATTTCTTCTTCCTCTGGCTCTCCGATCACTACTTCTGCTGCTGCGATCGCATCCTCAGTTTCTTTGCCCTGAAATGTAAATTCGCACTGATCTCCGAATTTTGTTGCAAACTGATTTTGAATTTCTGCATTGCATTGTGGTTTTATTAAAACTTGTATTTTTTTCATGTTTTTCTCCGCAAATCATCTTTATCAGCTATATCCTACCATAATTAACAGCCATCTGCTATTATTTTCTGTTATTTCTGCCGCTGATACCTGGTCACTGCCAGGATCATACAGACAAAAACTACCGCAAACATAGCTTCCAGTCCAATGCCTTTCCACACCGATACAGCTGCCTCACCTGTTAGGTGGCTGTAACTTCCAAGAGTCTCATTTACGTTTTCATACCAGTACACAGGAAGAAACTGAGACACCTTCAGGACGTTTCTGTCCATAATATTCATGGGAACAAACACACCACACAGAAAGCACATTCCAAGAGACAGGATATTTGCGATCCCGCTTAACATGTTGCTGTTTTTTACAAAAAGACCGATCAGATAGGAAAGTGAAAGTGCCACTGCCATCATTACCAGAGTGTTCAGTACATAGTATCCGAAATTTTCTGAACTGAGAAATGTTTTTCCATACATAAGGATAGCTCCAGCCATACCGATTCCCCATAAGCCCCCACCCATCACAAACATGGCCAGAAGCCCTTCCAGACTCTGTCGTCTTGCAGAGATCGCAGATGCCTGCATTCTCTTTGGTATATCGTCTTTTTTGAAAGCCATCAGAACATATCCCATCACATAGCAAAGTAATGCAAGAAACAGATATGGAATATATCGGAAATAATAGAGCCATCCGGACGTACCACTGTTTTCATCTGTATCCAGCATGGTGACTTCTCCTCTTTTTTTATCCAGGATCGCTGTTGCCGCTTCCTTCTGGGAAAAACCGGCTTTCAGATATGTCCGCATTGTATTCAGACAGCTCTCCAGCTGCTGATCCACATAATATGCCGAATAAGATCCGGGCACCTTGGTCACAGAAATACTTTCGCCGTTTACCATACAGTTCTCATAAAAATCCTCAGGAATCACCACGATGTATTCTACATTTCTGTAAAAAAGCTCTTCCTGAAGCTTCTCCCTGTTATCCTCCAGCATGGTCACGTGATGCGTACCTTCAAGCCATTTTACCAGTCCTTCTGCAAGTGGTCCGTTGTCTTTATCCACCACTCCGATCTTTATTTTTTCGCTTTCATAGCTGGTATAAGTTTCCTTACCGGCCGCTGCCTGAAGTGCCATTGTCACTCCGAAAAAAATGCCCAGATACAGGAGGATCAGACCTGTATTTTTTTTCATGATCCTCATATAGCCTTTAAATACTGTCATAACGTTCCCTCCTGACCATGAAAAAGGATGCCATCACCAGCACCACGCACATTACCGCCAGTGTGATCAGATTTCTATAGTATCTGGTCATATCATCATATACATTGATACAGTAAAACGCATCTGAGATCAGTGATGCAGGATTGATCCGGTTCACAAACGGAACACTTTTTTCCACGATATCCTTCATATTTCCGTTCATCAGTCCGGCAAGAAAGCTGCTTACCATAGAGATTCCAAGCATGAGCCCGATTCTGACGCCTTCCTGCATTTTTCCGAAGCTGCCTATAAACATTCCCATAGATACACCAATGAGACTTCCGAAAAAAGATACCACCAGCATTTTTCCCATCTGTCCCTGAAAATCCAGATTGAGAATATACCGGAGATACAGGATCAGAATGATCACGTCCACATAGCCCAGAGCAAAAGATGTCAGCTGGTCTGTAAGGATCAGCTTCAGCTTGTGGGTCGGCGTTACACACCTTCTGGCTGCCAGAGGTGTGATATTGGCCTGGATCCCGATCGCAGAGCCAAATCCGATAAAGCATCCATACAGGCAGGCCATGGCGATCAGTGCGTAAAAGAACTGCACATTTCCGTCAATGGTCCGGCCGCCAAGAGAGACTTCCCTTACCAGGCTGTCGGAACTTAACAAGGATTTCATGGTTTCCATATCCATCTGCGGATTTTTTTTCATGATATTGGTGATGGTCGTTCTGGTGTTTTCACAGCTGTCGAGAACTGTCTGAAGGATACTTTCTTCTATTCCGGTTCCTGCTACTGTAAGGGAAGGTTCTTTTCCCACATAATAAATCCCTTCTACTTTTTTATCCTGCAGTGCTTCCAGCGCTTCCTTTTCCGACATTTCTTCTGCTTTTAAAAGATCCGGACTGCTTTTTTCCACTTCATCCAGATAGGTCATAAAAAACGTATCCGCAGAAGCTTCCTTCACCACTGCCACCGGAACCGTCTGAAAATCTGCCTCATTGATATTTCCGAATGCAAAATAGAAAAAAGTTCCAAGCACAAGCGGAAAGACCAGCGGCCAGAATACAATGTTAAAATTCCGGATCTTGGAAAGAAAACTGTATTTCAGTAAATGCAACATCTCCCATCCCTCCTAATCTCTTAGCTGTTTTCCGGTGATCTCCAGAAAGACATCATTTAATGTAGGCAGTTCGGAAAAGACTCTTCCAAAAGAAATATCCTGGCTTTGCAAATAATTAAGAAGACGGATCAGGTTATGCTTCGCATCGGTACAGCGCACGACCAGCACCTGTTTTTCATACTGCACATCAAACACATGCTCCAGTGTGCGGATATCCCGGAGATTTTTTTCTTCCAGGGCAATGGCTTCTACGGTGATGGTCTCTCCTGTTTTGATCATCTGCTTCAATTCTTCCTTTGTTCCCTGAGCGATGACTCTTCCGTGATCCATGATGGCGATCCTGGTACAGATCTGCTCCACTTCTTCCATATAATGGGATGTGTAGATAATGGTGGAGCCCTGGTGGTTCAGCGTCTGGATCCCTTCCAGGATCTTGTTTCTGCTCTGTGGATCTACAGCTACCGTCGGCTCATCCATAATGATCAGTCTTGGCTTGTGGGCAATCCCGCAGGCAATGTTCAATCTTCGTAAAAGGCCCCCGGAAAGCTTCTTCGGGTACATTTTGCGGAAATCTTCAAGACCTGTAAATTCAATGGCATCCTCCACCAGCTCTTTTCTCCGTTTCCTGTCCCGTATATAAAGGCCGCAGAAATAATCGATATTTTCCTGCACTGTCAGCTCATCAAAAACGGCTACATTCTGAAGCACGATCCCAATCTGTTCCTTGAGCTTATAGCTGTCCGGCTTCATCTCTTCTCCGAATATCTTTATTTCACCTCTGTCATATTTCAGAAGTGACAAGAGGCAGCTGATGGCCGTTGTCTTTCCCGAGCCGTTGGGACCAAGTAATCCGAAGATCTCACCCTCCCGGATATCCAGTTCCAGATGATTCAGTGCGGTAAGATCACCATATCGTTTTACCAGATTTTCTATGTGGACCATACTCTGTGGCATATGTTTTCCTCCTTTTTTACAGTCCGTTAAGCAGGACTTTTATGTCTTTTTCGCAGAAATTCATATTTCTTCTATGATGCCATTATATCCTTTTCTTCTGTCTGCTCCAAGTGTTGAATGTCACCACCTGCAAATGACAAATGTCATGTCTTTTTCAGAAGGATAGATTTTTCTTTGCAGGGAAGGAACCGGTATATTATAATAAAGGCACATTGATTTCAGAAATTTGTGCAGCAAAAGGGGTTCTCCCGGAACAGGATACGATAATTTTAGCCGGTTATCTGCCTGACTTTCGGAAAAGGCTGTAATTCTGAGAAAGGAGGGTATATTTTTTATGCGTTATTTTACAGATTCCATACTATTGCTTTTATACAGTACTTTAACATTTTTTTATGTGCCTGCAGATCAGGCTCTTGTGTTTGCCCTCCTTTTTGCGGTGATCCTTTGCTGCATTACTTATCTGGGCAGGGTATGTAAAACAGAATCCTGTTCACACAATTCTTTGCCAGTATTGAAACCCGCCGGAAATATCATTCCGGTTCTTGCAGGAAGTTATGTGATCTTTGGATTATGTTCCCTGTGGTTTTCGGATCTTCTTCTATTTTTCCCGCTGCTGCTGTATCAGACCTTATCTGCTGGGCTTTTTCCTCTGGCAGTGGCTGCGCTTCCACTTTGGGGATTTCTGGTTTTTCAGATCAATAGATTTCCGGCAGTTCTTTGTCTGCTTGGGATTTTTGGTTTCGTTCTCTCATTTTTTCTCTGGCTCTATGCCGGAAAATATCAGGCTCTTTACCAGGATTTTCATCAGATCCGGGATGACAGTGAGGAACATACGCTTCTTCTTTCTGAAAAAAACAAGGCACTTCTGGAAAAACAGGATTACGAGATTTATGCTGCTACATTGCGCGAGCGAAACAGAATTGCCAGAGAGATCCATGATAATGTGGGACATGTACTATCCCGTTCTATCCTTATGACTGCTGCCTGCAAAACCATCAACAAAAATGATTCTCTTGATCCTCTGCTTGGAAATCTGGAAGAATCCCTGAACGGTGCTATGAACAGCATCCGTTCCAGTGTACATGATCTTCATGATGATGCGATAGATCTGGAAGATGCCATAAAAGGACTTGTAAAGGATTTCACCTTCTGCCCGGTGAATCTTACTTATGATATGTCCAGGCAGATTCCAAGAGAGGTGAAATACAGTCTGATCAGTATTACAAAGGAAGGGCTTTCCAATGTGATGCGGCATAGTAATGCGGATTCTGTGGATATTCTTCTGCGGGAGCATCCTGCACTTTATCAATTGTGCATTGAGGATAATGGGACACCGGAAAATGAAATTCCGGATATTCAAACTGGATCTGACAGCAATAAGGCCAAAAATACTTCCGGTGGTATGGGACTGTCCAATATCCGTGACCGTGCAAAGGCGCTGGGCGGTACGGTCCAGATTACGCAGGAGAACGGTTTTCGGATCTTTGTGACGATCCCGAAATCTGTTTCTAATTGAATCAGACAGATATTTCTCACTTTGCCGGAAACCTTCCTGATTTGATCAAAGTACTTTCCCGGCATATTGGATCCGTCTGTTTTTTCTGATCTGTAAATTTACTTTTTATAACTCATAAACAGGAGATTTTGACATGAAAATTATAATCATAGACGACGACTGCCTGGTTGCAGGAGCACTAAAAACCATTCTTGAAGCAAACCCGGATATCGAAGTGACTGCCACCGGCTCTGATGGTGAAGAAGCCTGCTCTCTGTACAGAGAGTATCTTCCGGATATTCTTCTGATGGATATCCGTATGAAAGGAATGGACGGACTGGAAGCTTCCAGAAAGATCCTGGGCGAATTTCCGGAGGCAAAGATTCTTCTTCTGACTACTTTTTCCGATGATGAATATATTGTAAAAGCCCTCCGCCTCGGCACAAAGGGTTATCTTCTGAAGCAGGATCATAACAGCATTCTTCCGGCTCTTCAGGCGGTTTACTCCGGACAGACCGTATTCGGCACAGAGATCATATCCAAAATCCCTGAACTCCTGCAGTCTTCCGACGGATTTGATTATGCTTCCAGAAACATCAGCGAACGGGAGCTGGATATCATCCGGCTGATCGCCAACGGATACAGCAATAAGGAGATTGCCACAGAACTGTTTCTCAGTGAGGGAACGGTACGAAATTATCTCAGTTCCATTCTGGATAAACTGCATCTGAGGGATCGGACTCAAGTTGCTGTTTTTTATTATCAGCATAAGTAAAAATCTCCTGCATCCAAATTCCTGTAAATATTTATTAATTTAATAGAATCGGAGGATTCCTCACAATGAACCGCTATCTTACTATCTATATCCCGAAAACAGCTGTTCCGGCACCTGTCTCCCGCTTTCTTCGCACGCAGGCAGGTCTTACAAAAAAGCAGATCAGCCAGGCGAAGTTCCGTCCCGGTGGTATCCGAAAAAACGGACAACAGTGCCGGGTAACGGAAACCGCTTATCCCGGGGATCAGATCATAGTATGCCTGGAAGCGGACGATGTGGATTCTGCCCAGCTGGAATCTTCATCCTTTACCGTCTATTCGTCCAATCACAATTTCCAGTTCTCCGCAGACGCAATTTCATATTCTGATTCCGCAGCTTCAGAATTTGCAGGTTCTGATGTCAATTCTCACATTTATCATTCACTGGCTGCAACGTCACAGATTCTTCCTGAGTTGGCGATCATATACGAAGACCAGGATATCCTCGCCATAAATAAACCTGCCGGGATTGTCACTCATCCTTCCGGTTCTCACTACAGTGACAGTCTCGCCAACCAGGTGGCTTCCTATTTCCGTTCCAAAGGAGAGCCTACCAAAGTCCGGTCTATCGGACGATTGGATAAAGAAACCTCCGGTATCCTGCTCTTTGCCAGGAACCAGACTGCTGCCGCCAGATTACAGAACCAGCGTGAAGAAGGGATTTCAGAGAAAACCTATCTGGCTGCAGTTTCCGGTTTCATGCCTGTGGATGAAGATGGAGCTTTTCACAGGATCTCCGTTCCCCTTGCACCTGACCCGGATAACTGTCTGAAAATGGTCGTATCCACAGATGGCACGCTTCCCGGAAGCAAACATGCAGAAACCCTTTATTCTGTTCTGAAATCTAACGGCCCTGACGCAGCAGCTCCGGCTTCTCTTGTAATGCTCCGTTTGAAAACCGGCCGTACCCATCAGATCCGTGTACACATGGCATCTCTCGGGCATCCTCTTCTGGGTGATTCTCTGTACTGTTTATCGGACATATCGAATCCGTTTTCCCGGGCTGCACTCCACGCATGGAAGCTTAAATTTCAACTTCCATTTTCAATTGATGAATCTGCTTCCGACACCCGGGCTTCCATGCATCATGACAAAAATGCCAAAAAAGAAATCTCCCTGGAAGCACCCCTCCCGGAAGATTTCAAAAAATTCTATGAAACGATATTCTGAAGCCATACGCCTTTTTTTACAAGGATAAATCCAATGACACATTTCATCATATCCGCTGCCTGGACCATTGCGTAGATCACAAGTACAGGCAGACCTGTAAAACGGCTTAAGGTAAATGCGATCGTTACACTTACCACCCAGATAAACACACTGTCAAACAGAAATGTAACGATGGTCTTTCCACCGGAACGCAAAGTAAAATATGTTGCATGCAAGAATGCATTCTGCGGCATGAAAAATGCTGTGAGCATAATAAAATATTTCGCCAGAGTACGTGCCTCAACATTGGTATTGTAAAGCCTTGGAAACAGTGGTGCCATTACAAACATCACAGCTGCCACGCAGGTACAGCAGAACACAGAAAATGCGATCATCTTGTTGTCCGTATCTCTGGCTTCCTTCATCTTACCTGCCCCCAGAAGCTGTCCTACAACAATGGCTACCGAATCTCCAAGTGCGATAAATATGATATTAAATACATTGTTGATGGTATTGGAAATATTTAATCCCGCAACCACGTTCAGTCCACGGACTGAATAACATTGTGTCAGCATGGCCACTCCGGCTGCCCATAAAGTCTCATTCAGAAGCAGCGGGGTTCCCTTAATAAGTATCTTCTTTGTCAGGTTCGCCGGAACCTTTAATGTTGAATACAGACCCTGTGCAAAAATATTCTTTTCTGTATGCTTATGTGTCCAACTCAAGACAATGCAGGCTTCCACATATCTGGAGAGCACTGTGGCAACAGCCGCACCTCTTACTCCCATTTCCGGGAATCCGAATTTTCCATAGATCAGAAGATAATTAAATATCAGATTGATCAGCACTGCCACGATCCCGGCCTTCATTGGAAGTACGGTCTCACCGCATTCACGTAAGGTACTTGCATAGACCTGCACCATCATAAATGGCGGAAGTCCCAGAAGCATGATCCATAAATACTGTTTCCCATAAATAAGAGTATCCCTGATCTCCTGTGCGGTTCCGTCACCTTTTAAATACATGCTGATCAGTGAACCCCCTGCTGTCAGAAACAGTATAATGGTGATCGCTGTCAGAATCACTGCCATCCACAGTTTATAACGAAGTGTCTGGCGGACACCCTCATGATCCTTCTGTCCGAAATACTGTGCTGTAAAAATTCCCGCTCCGGACACCCCGCCGAAAATACATAGATTATATACAAAGATCAGCTGATTGACGATCGCCGCTCCAGACATCTGTTCGGTACCGATACGACCGATCATAATATTGTCCAGAAGACTGACAAAATTTGTGATCCCGTTCTGTACCATGATCGGTACTGCAATAGACAGGACCATCAGATAAAACCTCTTATCTCCTACGAACTTTCGGAAAAAAGAAGATTTCTCTTTTACCTTCTCCATAAATTCTTCCCCCTTGTTTTTCGTTTTCCTTCATCCAAAATTCTCCACAAAAAGGAGACTGCCCACCTGAAACATTCTTCCCTTTCGTAAGCGTTGTAGCTACTACCTTACTACAAACTTCTTTTATTTTCAATAGTCTTTATAACGATAAATCTCCGCTTTTTTTGTATCTTTTTACTCCACCATACGACTCTCGTCTGCAATATCCTGATCTTTGAACTTTTATTCCAGCTGTGTCACAATTTCAGTGTCAAAATTTTTCAAAGTGATCTAAGCCGGCAGAAAAAAGATCTGGACCGACTGAATCTGGTGCTGAATTATATTTCTGAGAATTACAAACGGCCTATTTCTCTGGATGAGATCGCAGGTGTTGCTTATCTCCAGACTGGATATTTCTGCCGTTTTTTCAAGAAAAAGATGGGGGTTACATTTCTGGAATATCAGAATGAATACAGACTTTCTTTTATCTACAAAGATCTGATCAATACGAAAGCCCCCGTGCATGTGATTCTGGAACGCCATGGATTCAACAATTATAAGCTGTTTCGACGGATGTTCCAGGAGCACTTCGGGTGCACACCTACGAAGGTGCGGGAGAATATGCGGAAATAACAGTACCTTCTCTTACACCATCCAGTCTTCCCGCAAATACGAAGGAAAGTACCGCAGCAATCACTGCCATGGATACGTCAAAACAGATCTTGGTTGTTCCGAAATTTGTTTTCTATGTGCGGATAACCATATAAAAAATGATCCTATACCCGCATAAAAAGACAGCGAAATGGATTTTAACTTCCATTTCGCTGTCTTGTGTTATTTCTTGTTTTCTATTATTTTTTTAGTATGTCGTTTTACGCAACCTGATTTTTGTTGTTGGTAACTGTGATCAAATGACTTTTGATCAGTACCGGACGTACTGCATTATAGATGATCGCTACCAGAATTACAGATACAACTGCATTGATAAAGGTTGCCGCCGCACTCATTTTTGCAAGTGCCTGTGCCAGTTCCTGTGGCTGTCCCAGAATGTACTGTTTGTAGAAATATCCTACGATAGGATCTGCAATTACGTTAAATGCAAGTCCTGCGATAGATGCGATCACACTCCATTTGAAAACATATTTTTTATCTGTACTCTCATTGATCTTTGCAACCTTGTGTGCCACAAGACCTACGATCAGACCGATACAGAATTTCAGTACAAAGGTTTTCGGTGCGCCTGTGATATAAACAGGGTCCATGATATCTGCAATTCCCATTCCGATAGCTCCGGCAAGTCCGCCATATACGCCACCCAGAAGCAGTGCTGCAAGTACGCAGAAAGCATTTCCGATATGAATGGATGTTGCGTCTCCGCCCGGCACCGGGATCTTGATCTGCAGAAATGTGAAGGATACATAACATAAAGCTGCTAATAACGCAGTTTCTGCAAGTTTAACTACTGTGTTGTTCTGTGTGTTCATAATAATTCCCCTCTCGTTTCGTTATTACCTTTGTTATTACTTTAATGTATGATTGTATTAATGTAGGAATGTAATAACTTGGATGTTATAGTACCGCTTGTTTGGGTATATTACAAGGGGCAATTTTTATGTTTTTTTAGGGGACAGTTTTTATGGGTAATAAAAAAGTGGCTGTTTAAGCCACTCTTTCATGATTGTATATTCAAAACTACATACATGTTCTATTGATGATCGTTAATCTTTTTTGAATCAATTTTAACCTGCGTACCGATCCGTAGCTTTCTTCACGGGCTCGCAGCTAAAGCTGCATCACCTGTTCTTTTGGCTACTCCAGCGGTGGTCATCTCACGACTCCGTCGTTCGATGTCATTTGCTTCGCAAATGTTCAGTCTGTACCATAAATGGTTCTCCACAAGCAAGCTTGTTCCGCCCCATTTCTGTTACATCCTGCCCGCTTCCTCGGCTTTTTGGTCAAGCCCTCACCCGATTAGTAACAGTCAGCTCCATGTGTTACCACACTTCCACCTCTGCCCTATCTACCTCGTCGTCTTCAAGGGGGTTTACTTCACTAAGAATGGGATATCTC
>NZ_QJHD01000020.1:0-101551 GCF_003184505.1 Blautia sp. BCRC 81119
ATAAGCCTGCTCCTTAGATTAGATTTAGAGTTTTTAGAGTCAACTCCCAAAACTCTAATCAATAGTTTACATGCAACAGCCAGAAATTTCGATACACCCTCTTATTGGACGCTTACGAATTAAAAGCGACAGGATATCTTGTTGTGGATAAGAAAAAACCTTGTAAAGAAGAGGGACGATCTAAGTTTGAGTACATTTATAATATTTACGAAACGCCGCAGGAAGTGCCAAACAATGATATTATTCAAGAGTCGCCTCAGCAAGGCATAGAAAACCTACCCCTAGAAACTCCAGGGGTAGAACATCACCCCCATAATAAAAGAACTGATATATCAACTACTGATAAATCAATTACTGATACATCTAAAGACTTTATTTTATCAAATAAAGAGACAAAGACTTTATCAAAGAATGATAAAGGTTCAAAGACTTCTGCTCCTAATAATATTAATATACTAGATATAAATAATATACTAGATATAAATAATATACCCTCACGGACAACTGAGCAGAAGGAAGCGTACCGCAAGCAAAAACAGAAAAATCGTTCTGAGAAGTACCGGGACGAAGATGTACCACAGATTTTGTACAATAAGTTTAATTCGCTGTATGGTGAACAGGAGAACATTCTGGAAGATCATGACATCTGTCTGGCCATGGCAGTTATCACTTATTACTTCAAGCAGTACCGGGAACACATGGGTGAACAGCATATAATGATTTCTGCCGAATACGCAGATCAGTTCATGGGTGTTATCATTGGCGATGATTCACCGCTTCTGAAAGCGGACGTGGAAGAAAAGGATGAGCTCCGGTTCTATCAGGACATGATAGACGAGTTTTTTAAATCAGACATTGGTCAGCGAAATGGAAAAGATTTTGACCGTCATATCTGGTTATTCTTCTCAGAGAGAAATCAAGACATTTTGTGTGAACGAGTAAAACAGAAATGGGAGGAGGAAGTTGAATGTCAGTAGACAGACCATTATTCATGCCAGGAGACATCGTAAAACATTTCAAGAGAGAAACAATCTGTGATCCGCAGAGCAATGATTATCTGTATGCCATCATTAGCGAAGCGACGCATACGGAGACTGGAGAACCACTGATGATTTATCAAGCCCTGTATGGCGAAAGGAAATTGTATGCCAGACCGCAAAAGATGTTCTACAGCCTGGTGGATAAAGAAAAATACCCGAATATTTTCCAGAAGTATCGATTTGAAAAATACAGAGGAACGATTTACATTGAATAAAACAGTTGAAAAAACGTCTGAAATACCGTAGGTGATAATTTCCTCACGCAAACGATTCAAATTGATTCAAGCCAAAAACATTACAGTAATTGATTACAAATTAAATATACAGGAGAAACGCATGGACTTTAAAACAAAATACTTTGCTATCTGGCAGGAAGTGTGGGGATTGCACAAGAAATACTGGCGGATTCCACTGGACGATTCCGGGCTGTGGGGACAATTCGCAGTTGAAGCAGAAGCCCTCAGAAGCAGATACGTGGGAACGCCGGAAGAACATTTTGTGGGAAAACTGATTCTTGCTGTGACAAATGAAGTAGAAAACGCTTCAAAAACACTTGAATGATAATTTCCTCACATGGCACATAAAAATGGATTCTAGGCGAAAATCCTAAATCAATTATCGTGATTCTCATTGTAGTTTCATGAGCGTAGATGTATAATTGAACTATCAATCCAAGGGAGGAAGAAGTAAGTCAATAACCCACGACTAAAGTCGCGGGCTTGCAAAAGCCCTTATTGACTAGCCTAAGTGTTTCGGGCACTACGTTAAGAGAGAATATATAGTTACCAAAGGGTGTTATACCTAGCCCTCTGCTCTAAGGTCGGGGCTAAACAGTTCTGATGGGTAGGAACAGTGCTGCCGATATAAAACCTCTCATTAACATAGGCGAAGGTATTTTACAGTCTGATATGTACTGGCTTACAGCATAAAACATATCACTATCAAAGAAAAGGAGTGCCTGTTATGGTATATGTACTTAATAAAGAAGGACAACCACTTATGCCGACAAACAGGCATGGTAAAGTAAGAAGGCTTTTAAAAACCAAAAAAGCCAAAGTCATTAAGCGTTGTCCGTTTACGATACAGTTGTTATATGATACGACAAATCATACTCAAAACATTACATTAGGTGTAGACGCAGGTTCTAAGCATATCGGATTGTCTGCAACTACAAAAAATAAAGTATTGTTCGAAGCCGATGTAGAGCTTCGCAATGATATAAGCAAACTGCTTGAAGCGAGATATACATTTCGTCGTTCAAGACGAAATCGAAAGACCCGTTGCAGAAAGAAACGATTTGACAATCGAGTATCCAGCAAGCACAAAGGCTGGCTGGCTCCAAGCATCGAGCATAAGATCCAGTCCCATTTTGCGATGGTTGAAAAAGTGCACAGGATATTACCTATTACGAAAATTGTAGTAGAAACAGCGTCGTTTGATACACAGCTGCTTAAAGCACAGCTGGAAGGCAAACCCATCCCGGAAGGAACAGACTACCAAAATGGCGAGCTTGCAGGCTGGAACATCAGAGAATATATCTTTCACCGGGACAACTATACCTGCCAATGGTGCAGAGGCAAATCGAAAGACCCGGTTCTTGTAACACACCATCATGCATACTGGAAAGGCGACCATACAAACAAGCCTTCAAGTCTTATTACGCTCTGCAATACCTGCAATGATAGCAAATATCACAAAAAGGAAGCTAACAGACTCTGGGGCTGGGAACCGAAGATAACAAACTCTTACAAGCATGCAGTTTTCATGGGTGTTACGAGATGGACGTTCTATAATCGGTTAAAGGAAATTTATCCAAATGTTTCTATGACTTATGGATATATTACGAAAAATACCCGTATAGAGAATAATCTGCCAAAAACTCATTATGTGGACGCAAGATGTATTAGTGGTCACCCAGAGGCTAAAAGCAATGGAGAATATTTTTACTACAAAAAGGTCAGATGCCATAACCGTCAGCTGCATAAAGCCAATACGTTAAAAGGAGGTATCCGAAAACGTAACCAAGCTGAATATACAGTCAAAGGATTCAGGCTCTTTGACAGAGTAGAATACCAGAATAACGAATATTTTATATTTGGCAGAAGGACCTCTGGTTTCTTTGACATTCGAACTTTGGATGGACAAAAGGTCAACAAAGGCTCTATCAGCTTTAAGAAATTGAAACTAAAAGAAACAAACAAAACTTATTTAATTGAAAGGAGGATGGCGGATACAGGAGTTAGCTTGGCTCCTCTCACGACTGAAGTCACGAGTCTCCGCCAAACAGGCTGATGAAAAGGTGGAAAAAGTTTTCAGTGATTTTGCTGGCAATGATTATGGCACTTGCCATGGCGGTTCCGGCATCGGCGGCAATGTTCCCGATAGACATAGGAACCACCGATGATGGCGATTACATCATAGGGAGAAATTTGACGGTGGTAAGTGGCTTCGAAGTAGACAGAAATATGTATATTAGTCCGGGCGGCTCGTACACATTTTACGGAGAACTGACAGTTCACGGAAACCTTTACGTTTTAGGCGATTTTTATAACCACGGAACAATTAACGTTGATGGTAATATCTTCTGCCTAAATTATTACCAAGGGGGATACTTGCTAGAACGTGCAACACAGGATGATGGAAACGGCAATATTCAGTATTTCGACAACGGAAATTTCCACAACTATGGAGATATATCATCGCCGCCATATGTGGATGCAAATTATGCATTCATAGAGATTCCTACAGTTTGGTACTGCACGCATTCTTCTGTTTCAAAAGCAACATGTACTAAACCAAAAAAATGCAAGGATTGCGGAAAAGTTTTAAGCGGAGCACTTGGACATAATTGGAGATCAGCTACTTGCACATCGGCAAAAAAATGTAGCCGTTGCGGTAAAACTGCTGGGAAAGCATTGGGACATAAATGGTCCAGATGGAAAAAAGCTAATAAAGCAACTGTATTCAAGAAAGCAACGCAAGCAAGAATTTGTTCAAGATGTAAAAGAAAACAGATTAGAAGTGTTGGAAGTAAGCTAAAACCAATACTTAAATTCAACCGTAGAAATGTAAATATGAATGCATATAGCTCCACAAACGTAAGGGTTACGCTGGCAAATGGAGATCGTATTAAATCTGCAAAACCGCAAAATAGATCCATGCTTACAGTGGGAATCACGAACAAACAGATCAATATTTACGGAAATGGAAAAGCAGGAAAGACTAAAATCTTGGTTACTCTTGCTAGCGGAAAGAAGGGCTATATAACAGTTACGATAAAGAAACCGGCGTATACGATAGAGGATCCGGGCGATTTGTTTGAATGAACATCATATGTAAAAATATGGAATCATATTACGTCAAAAAAGTATAATGAATAATCATAAAGCGTCTATCTTTGATAGGCGCTTTTTTCATGCGCAAAAATGAGGTGATTATTCAATGGCAGACGTTTTTATAAAAATTAATGGTGCAGCGATGCCTTGTCCGTCCTCTTTCACATGGGGACTTCAGGACTTATCAGCGCCAGAATCCGGGCGTACTGATGACACGATCATGCATAAGAATCGTATTGGACAGAAGAGAAAACTGGCAATCGGTTGGAACGCACCGGAATGGGAAAAAGCTTGCAAAATCGTGCAGGCGGTCAACCCAGAGTACATTTCTGTTGAATATCCCGATCTCTTGTCTGGAAACAAACACGAAGTCCGAACCTTTTATGTTGGCGACCGGTCCGCTCCTTTTAAATGCTGGTGGGTCGGGAATCAGCGGATGGAAGGATTGCAATTTGACTTGATCGAGAAATAGGAGGTGAGAGATTGAGAGATATTTCAGACAGATTTAAGAATGAACAAACTAACGATAACAGGAATTATTTAAAATACGCTGACATAACGCTGACGGATGGGACAGTTATCAATCTTACCAACGCTGAATTTTGGTCAAATGGTATGAAGTTCGAGGATTCCGTGTCTGACGACAACACGTTTAACATCGGGTCCGCAAATATCAATACTTTGAACCTATCAATCAATAACTTTGATGGAAAGTATACAGATTATGATTTTACGGATGCTACGGTGATCTGCTACGTAGGAATCGAACTTGAACCGGAAGATACCAGCGCATTGCTTGATACCACTGGTGATAAGATTCTGGATACGACCGGTAACGAAATCATAGTGCACAAAAATGCTCTGATAGAAAAAATCCGAATATGTACAATGACAGTCATAGATACTCCGTACCAGAATACTACGATTATCGAACTGGAATGCGAAGATAACATGCGGAAGTTCGACCGTGATTATTCTGCAAGTAAGCTGAAATATCCGGCGACAAGGAAACAAATCATACAGGATGCTTGCAAGGTGTGCGGAGTAACACTGGACACACTTAATTTCTATCAGGATTCTTACCAGATACCGGCAAGGCCTGATGATGAAACGCTGACCTTCAGACAAGTTATTGCATGGACATGCCAGATCGGATGCCAGTACGCCAGATGCGATAAATACGGCAGATTGACTATAAAATGGTATGACACGGAAATTACCGATGCGAACAGAGTAGCTATAAATTCCACGAATGGCTTTACCCCAAACTTGGACGATGTAGTGATAACCGGTGTGCAGGTAACAGAGTATCTGGAATCCACATCTACGGACGAAGAAGCAAGTTCGTATCTGTACGGAGAAGAAGGATACGTTCTGAAAATCAGTGGAAACAAACTGATTCCGCAAGGAACCGGAGAGGTTGTTGCAAACATAATCGGTGAAAAATGCGTCGGGATGTCTTTTCGACCGTTTGAAACAGAATGCTTGACTGATATAGTTCTTGAAGCCGGTGATGCTGTTCTGATTACCGACCGAAAAGGGAATAAGTATAAAAGCTATTTGACAAATGTCGTGCTGCAACCGGGGTCGTTTGAACAGATTTCCTGTAATGCTGAAAGTGCAGCCCGGAATAGTTCAAAGACCTATTCGCTTGTGACACAAGCAGCTGTCGATGCAAGAAAATCCGTTTGGAGAGAGCGAACCACCCGAGAGCAGGCATTGCAAGAGTTTAAAGACCGACTGGACAATTCCACCGGTGTTTACACTACAGTCCAGACTCAGCAGGATGGCAGCCAGATATTTTACTTACATGATAAACCCACACTTGCGGAATCAAAGGCTGTTTGGAAGATGACCGCAGAAGCATGGGGCGTTTCAACAGATGGCGGACAAACATGGAATGGCGGAATGACCGTTGATGGAGATACGATTGTAAGAATTTTGAACGCAGTTGGTGTTAATGCTGACTGGATTAATGCCGGAGCAATCACGGTAACAGATACCGATGGAAGCATCATCTTCTCTGTGGATATGGACACAAAATCCGTATATCTTGACGGAAGTGTTCAAATTGGTGGGGGAAAATCTCTTAATCAAACATTTGCAAACTATCTCCAAGAAAGTAAGGATTATTCAGACGGAAAACTATCTGATTACGCCGAAACGGTCACTGGCTCACTGGGAGATTTGCAAGACCAGATAGATGGCCAGATTGAAACATTCTACTACGATTATGAACCTACGCTTCAAAACAAACCTGCATCTAATTGGACAACAACAGAAGAACGGAAAAAGCATGAAGGAGATTTGTTTTTTTGGAAGCCGAACAAAGAAACTGGTGAAGGCGGATATGCTTACCGGTTCTTTTATGATTCGACCGTAGGTAAATGGGAATGGGTTCTTGTACAGGACACCGATATCACAAAAGCTCTTGCGGCGGCTCAAAACGCACAAGATACCGCGGACCATAAGCGCAGAGTGTTTGTGACAAAGCCGCAGCCACCTTACGATATCGGTGATTTGTGGTCACAGGGAGAAGATGAAGGCGGAGATATCCTTACCTGTACAGTTTCAAGAGCAAAGGGAGCATCTTATGTTCAGTCGGATTGGCAGAAACTGAATAAATATACGGATGACACAAAAGCAGAAGAGGCCCTTGAAGCGGCGTCCTTAGCCAGAAACATGACCATGCAGCTTGATAACGACTATCAGGGCATCCCGGTTGACAGCGACGGCAACTATACAGAGTTCCCGGAGTGCACCACAACGGCGACCGTCATGTACGGCACACAGGATATTACGGATAACTGTACGTATACGATTACGACATCCCAGAATATACAGGGAAGTTGGGACAAGGAAAACAAAACCTATACTGTCACCGGGCTGACCGCAGACAGCGGATGGGTGAACATCAAAGCCGCATATCTGAATAACCTTGTCGTATCGAAACAGTTTTCGCTTGCGAAACAGTACGCCGGCAAAGACGGAGCGAACGGCATCCCGGGAAAAGACGGTAAAGACGGAAAGACACAGTACACGCACCTTGCTTATGCAAACAGTGCGGATGGAAAGAAGGACTTTTCGGTATCTGATGGAAATCGTGAGTATATCGGCATGTACGTGGATTTCGTGGAAGCTGACAGCACTGACCCGGCGAAATACACTTGGTCACTGATTAAGGGAGCGGATGGTGCACAGGGTGTACCGGGAACACCAGGAGCGGACGGAAAGACACCGTACTTCCACATCGCTTACGCCAACAGTGCGGATGGAAAAACCGGATTTTCTGTGGATAACAGCGTTGATAAACTGTATATCGGGCAGTACACCGATTACACACCGAATGACAGCACTGACCCAACCAGGTACAGTTGGACAAAAATCAAAGGCGAGCAGGGAAATGCCGGAAGGACTTACTTCTTTCAGAGTAATGCAGATGTGTTACTGATGGGGGCAGATAAGAAGATAACACCGGCGCCGCTCATTGTAGATTCGTTTTACAGGGACGGCAACGGCGAGATTGCACAGTCGCAAAAAGGTTGGTGGAAACTTGAAAAATCCACCGACAACGGCGCTACATGGTCAGCGCTCACGGTATCGCAGACTGCGGCACTTGATCGGTTGAGTATTAATGTCAATAACCTGTCACTCAAGGCTCACAACATGCTCAAGGTTTCGCTGTACTTCGACCAGGCAAAGACGAAGCTTGCAGACTATCAGACGTTTCCCGTGGCGGTTGATGTGGCATCGCTGACACAAGAGCAGATAGTTGATATCCTATCAGACGGCGGAAAATTCAAGGGTCTGTATTATGGCAAGGATGAGAGCGAAAACACGACACTGTATATATCTTTCAATGCCATGAAAGGTGGCATTATCAGTCTTGGCGGCATGAATAACGGAAACGGTCAGCTGAAGATTTACGATGCTGACGGAAATCAGATATCGAGATTAGGATATACTGGATATGTCGTGCTTAACAAAAACACCGGAAACCCAATGGTATCTCTTAACACTGCCGGATTGCGACTGTATACGGACTACACAGATGCAGACAACTACAATGCGCTGATGCTTGGAAAATATGGACTGTATGCACAGAAAGTCCAAAACAAAGTGCTTGAACTTTGGATGGAAGGTGATACGAGCAAAAAATGGGAAGGCTACATTGTTCGCTATCTGAACAACAAAGTTCGAATAAATACGAACTCACTTTTTACGGACGGATGCGAACTTGGAGCAAACATTTTGACAAATGGAAGTCTCACTGTTGAGAGGGCCGCTGGATTGAAAGGCGGCGCTTATGTACAGGGAAGTTTCTCTTTCGAGGACTCGGAGCAAACCGATGAAAGAAGCCCTGTCAGAAGAAGACCTATAGCTACACTGGGAACTGTTGGAAAAAAGGTGGCGTTTATCGGATGCGGTCAAACACAGACTGGAGGTACCGACATTGGAACTAGCTATAAAAACTATATCGAAGTTAGAGGACAGTTTACTGGTGCTAAAAATTTTGTAACAAGTAAATTCTATTCCGGTTCAGCCCCGTCAGACATCCGCCTAAAAGAAAACATCGAAAACAGCGAAACAGGCGCCCTCGAAACGGTCAATCGCATGAAAGTCCGTCAGTTCGACTGGAAAGAGCGGATGGGCGGATGGCATCAAAACATCGGTTTCGTGGCAGACGAACTGGAAGAAATCGACCCGAACTTGGCTCTGGGCGGCGGATATGACGAAAACGGCGAGATGGATATTAAACAGATTAACAGTCCGTATCTTCTCAATTACGCCATTAAAGCCATACAGGAACTTAGCGCAAAGGTTGACGAGCAAGAAAAACGTATCAAGGAATTAGAAAGGAGATTACAGTAATGGGTAAATTTAATGAGTATTCACAGAAAGCAACACCAGAGGATGCGGATTCTTTAATGATTTACGATGCAGCGACAAAGGCAAACAAGCTTTCGCCGTTCAGTGGAATCTGGAACTGGATTGTTGAGAAGCTGACCAATGCGGTCATTAGCAACTTGCAGACGAGCAACAAGACGGTACTGGGGGCGATTAATGAATTAAATAGTAAAACTTTAAGCGCACTAAGACAAGTAGATGTTAATGTTGAAGATTAGAATAACATTGCTTCTCCTGGTATATACTCAGGAAATGGTTCTACATCCAAAAACACGCCGATTGAAGACACAATATGGATAAACGCTTTTGTAGTTCCATCTAACGGTAATTTAAAATATTTAACTGCGTATGCTATTACTGACAAAGGTATTTTTTTCAGGAATATGAACAATGGAAGATGGGAAGCATGGCTTCAGATAAAATAGCAACAACGCAATAAGTAAATATAAAGACTTCCCATTTTGTTGATTAAGAAACTTTGAAAATTTCATAAAAAGGAGTTGATAGAATTGGAATTTAAAGGAATTGACGTATCATCTAACCAAGGAAAACCGGACTGGGCGAAAGTAGCTAAATCCGGCATCAAATTCGCAATCTTGAGAATCCATCAGAGGTCCGGCATTGACGGCTCATTCGAGTACAACTACAAGGGGTGCAAGAACAACGGAATCCTTATCGGTGGGTATAAGTATTCATACGCTCTGACACCAGCTCAGGCTATTGACGAAGCGGAGGATGTGATTGCTGCACTGAATGGAAGAGGATTGGATTTCCCGGTGTTCTATGACCTCGAGTGGTCTAATCAACGAAAGCTCGGTAAACAGGCAGTCGAAAATATTGCCGTAGCATTTCTGACTAGAATGAAGAAAGCCGGTTATAAGGTCGGTATCTACTGCAATCTGGACTGGTATAATAACGTTTTGACTGATGCACTCAGAAAGTATGAGTGCTGGATTGCACGTTATCCAGCGGATGATAACGGCACTGTCCAGACAAGGCTGAAGCCATCGGTCGGAATCGGCTGGCAATATTCCAGCAAAGGAAAAGTATCCGGCATCAGCGGAAATGTTGATATGGACGTGTTCTACAAGGACTATAGAGGAACAACACAGAAAGGAGAAACAAAAATGGTAAAAATCAGTAACTGCGGACATGATGAGAACGGGAGATACGCAGGCGGGAAAGCAGGAGATCAGACCGGTACAGAATATCGGATCATGAACTGGTATAGCAGACCGTGGCTCTGTGTCCTGAGATTCAATGACGCCAAAATCGCAGCCATGATCGCAGACATGGCGACAAAAGCGGCGCAGAATAATCTCATTGGGTACGATCAGGGTACTGCCGGAAACAGTAATGACCGGTATTCATTCTGGCAGCACTTAAAGGCAAGTAACTATGATCCGGCGCAGATTACGGTAGCTTGTGAATCCGATTGCAGTGCGAGCACAGCTGCTATTGTCAAGGGGGCTGGGTATCGCTTAAATAACGCAAAGCTCAAGGCGGTCAGCATCTATCTGACAACACGAAACATGAGAGCCGCAATGAAAGCTGCCGGTGCGAAAGTACTGACGGATAGTAAGTATCTGACATCCGGTGACTATCTAAAGGCAGGAGATATCCTCTTGAATGATAACCACCACGTGGCTATCGCCGTTACCACCGGCGCAAAAGTAAGTACGCCTTCAACCACGCTCACCGGTACTTTCCAGACAAGACTTCCGATTCTGAGAAAGGGCAGTTCCGGTACAGCTGTGGCAATGCTTCAGGCGATGCTGGGAGTGGAAGTTGACGGACAGTTCGGGAATGACACATATGATTCCCTCAAAGTTTTCCAGAAAAATGTTGGTGTAAAGGCAAATGGAACTTGCGGCATTGATACCTGGAAGAGAGTGATTGAGCACATGAAAGCCAACACGAAATGATGTTCTGATTGATTTATCATTCAAAACAGGTTATACTACCAATAGTCGCACAGGGATTGAACTTATGATGCGTATAGTACCCTGTGTGGCTAGCACAAGTTAAGAGTGCAGCTTGTCAACGTAAGGCAGTCAAAGAAAGAGTTGGGCATAAAAACCCGACTCTTTTCTTATTCTTCGAGATATTCCTGATATATCTGTTCTATTTCTCTTTTTCGATTCTGGGATATTGAAACGATATCACCGGAAATCATCTTGATGTCAGATTTAATGTTTGCAATATAATCCATGTTTACGATATAGCTACGGTGGCACCGTACAAAACGCCGATCCAGAACTTTTTCTATCTCATGCAGACGCCGGTGAAAGCCATACTGATGCCTGTCCGTGCAATGGATGATGCACATTTGACCACGGCTTTCTATATATTCGATGTTACGGAAGAAAACCCTGTGGAAATCACCCTTGAATTTTACAGTAAGCATCCGTTCTTTCAATCTTCCGAGCGTAGTATCAATTACGGAAAACATCCTTCCATCTTCATGCCCTTTGATAACATACTGTGTTGCTCGAACATCAAAAGCATCACGCATGTAGCCGGCATGAGCTGTCCAGAACATCAGGCTTCCGGAATAACCAGAGCCACGCAATTTATATGCTACATCAACACCACTTTCACCATCTTTTAAAATGATGTCCAACACGATCAAGTCAAACCATTCACCGTCTTTCACATCGTCCACAAGAGGGACACCAGAAGTGTATTCTGAAATCTGATACGAACGGTCGCCCTTTTTCTTCAAAAATGACTCAGCCTTAGCTTTGAAATAATCAATATGAAGCTGGTTATCGTCAAGTATCGCAATTCGCATTTATATCACACCCTTTTTTATTATGTGAAAACCCACTATTTATTCAATTTACCAATTTTTACGGTGAAATGTTGTATAATTTACAATGTAGATAGTATTTATACAGATATTATACTACAGCAGTTTAATACTGTAAATGGGCTGAATTGCCGGAAATTTATCAAAGCTGCTCTCCTGTGTTAATAAAAGTGCTTAAAAATCCGGCAGTCAGTCCATAAATAAAAGATATGAGAAAATTATATTTTACTTCTGATATGATATTAAATCTGTAGTATATTCACCTTCATATTCAGCCAACGGTCTGATTGTTAATGCGAAATCTACTTTTGATATTTCAGAAATCTCGTTCATTGAAAGGAAATCGTCAGTTGGAGTTAAGGTTATAATTGTTTTACAATTATTCAGCAAATATTTGTTGCACAGTTCATAATTCACATCGGAAGTTGTAAAGTCATTATAAGTTTCAGAAACTACATCGTAAACAAAATATTGACCAGTTGTATTCGTGATGCAAAACGTGAAACTGTTCTCTTTTGATGATACAAAATCAACGCTAATACCATCTTTATCATATATGTTTTGAACGTTGCTTAACACAGGTGAAGATGTTTCCGTGGCTCCAGTTACATCAACATGCACCTGACCACTATCGAAAGCTTTAAAGCTTTTTGAATTATCATAAGCCCACAGCAAAATATCGAAGCTGCTCAATTCATCCATTTGATAATCTTTATAAAAATTGGTTTTTTCCCAAGCGCTGGTAAGTTCTATAGTAGAATTTGCTTTTTTACCTGGTGCAACATCGGCAGAATTAAGACCATATTGGTCACCACCAGCCATGATGCCGTTTATGGCATATGCGTAAGGTGCAATACCTAAATTCAGATCAGAATTGTTTTCGATATACAAACCAATGGTTCCTTTTGATGGCGACTCTGTTAAGCCTTTTGTTTCGACGTGTACTCCGTTTTCATCATATAAAACAAAGTCTTCTGCAAACGTCGAGATAGAAGTGGATGAAACCAAAATACTTGTGACACCAAGTGCCGCTAATAATTTTAAATGCTTTTTCATAGTAAATCCTCCTTAGTAAAATTTGTATATATTATATCATTTAAAGCACAAGTAGTATAGTGAAATATAATAAAATTCGAGGTGTTATCATTGAAAACATTCAAACAAATTCTAGCCATTATCGGAACTATATTATACGTCAATTACATCATCAGTTCACCGGTATGCGTAGAAGAATATACAAACAGAGGTACTAGCATTTGTTCCGAACAACATATGCACAGACAACCAACAGTCAAAAGAAATGTCACGAAACAGATGCAGCATATTCCTATGTTTGTATTTTATTTTGCTCCAAAGAGGAATGATTTTACTTTTGCTATCACGAATAATTTCTATGCGATTGTAAATATTCCGGTATACCATTGGCAATTACCTCGTGGAAATATCATTTCATCCCACTTATTCCGTTTTATTAGGATATAATGCAAACATAAGTTCGTGGTATGCTATCTGCTAATCGAACATATACTTTAATGTAGGCAGTAGTTTGCAAACAGGGAGGACTATTTTATGGACTATAAGAAAGAGATTATAAAAATGATAGATGGAATTGAAAGTCAAAAGATTTTACGTTATATTTATATTATCGTAGCTGATATTTACAATGATTTACGGAGGTAGGACATATGGACAAAGATTTATTATATTCCGAAGAAGAGCAAAAGAAAATAATCGCAAAGATGGAAGACCCATCAAACAAAGCAGGTCTTCCATCAGCAGCACTTATGTATGTAATCATTGATATGCTTGGTGCACAAGCGAACATGATTCAATCGTTGCAAGAATCTATTCAGCGGTTGGAATCAAAAATCCGATAGGTTTTTTGGGACGGTCATTTTCTTTTGGAACAGATGTAAGCAAAAAATTCAGTTGATTAATGTGTTGAATAAGCGTTGACATATTCCCGTCAACATATCCCTTAAAGATCATAAGTACGGACTTCTCGTATCCTATTTCAGTGACGTGCATAGTAACTGATTGACCGAAATTGGTAAGCAGAAGTCCTACTTCATGTTCAGAATCAAGCTTCGATTCAAATTCTTTGATGTATTTGCAGAGAATTTCAAATTGCGTATCTGAATATGAATACGCCAAGGGAATCGGCTCGATATCGCCAATTTGTTTCATAGCAGTTTCGTAAATGGTTTTAGTATCTAACATAACGCACCTCACTCACTTAAAAGATTAATTAATTCAATAACGTGTTTCTTTTTGGCATCGGACAGCCCGAAGTATTTCTTTAACGCATCGGACAGTTCGGTGTCTTTTCTTATTTGCGCAGTCAAATGTGCAGATTCATCGGAAAAATCTTGTTCCGGCTCTTTCCCTGTCATCAGATAATCTACGGATACGTGGAAGAAATCTGCGATTTTTTGGAGCTTATCTTGCTTTGGAGTATACTTCCCTTTTTTCCAACTGGTTAATGTAGCAGTAGAAATTTCAGTTCCTCTGGAAACCTGACTGGGAGTTACTTCTCTTTCTTTACATAATCGTTCAAAGTTCTCGTAATACATGGATTTTCTCCTTTGTGAAAAGAACTAAGAAATCTTAATTTAATTATTGACATACTAAGAAAACTGTGCTATTCTTTAGAAGAACTAAGAAACCTTAGAAATATCGCAGTAAAAAATTAAGAAATCTATATAATTGTTTGTTGGTAGCTTCATTATATAAGAAATCTTAGTTACTGTCAAAAAAGGAGTGAGAACTTGTTTAACTATATGGTTTTCGAAAAACTTTGCAAGGATGCAGGAGAAACTACTTATCAGGTTTGCAAAGATACGGGGATTAAATCTTCTACAATCGCTAATTGGAAAAAACATTCAGAAACAAATGGCAAAAATGGATATGTTCCAAAAGCGGATAAGATTCTGTTAATCGCAAATCATTTTAATGTTTCTTTGGAAAAATTTATAGAGCCATAGAAAGGAGACTAATGGGCGAATTAATACCGATTAATTACGATGGCGAACAGCCTACAGTGTCAGCAAGAGAATTACATAAGGGACTGGAAATTAAAAGCAAATATGCAGATTGGTTTAAAAACATGTCAGCGTACGGATTTACTGAAAATATCGACTATTTTACGGTTTCTAAAAATTTAGAAAACGGTGGAAGAACGATAGAACATGAGATTTCTGTAGACATGGCAAAGCAGATCTGTATGATCCAGCGTTCCGAAAAAGGAAAGCAGTATCGCCAGTATTTCTTAGATCTGGAAAAAGCCTGGAACACGCCGGAACAGGTATTTGCCAGAGCGTTGAAGATGGCAGACCAGACTATTGCGAAGTTGAAAGATACAAATAAGTCTCTTACGGAGAAAATCGAAGCAGACAGACCGAAAACAATTTTCGCAGATGCTGTATCTGCAAGCCACACGTCAATTCTTATTGGTGACTTGGCGAAACTTATTTGCCAGAACGGATACCAGATAGGACAGAAACGACTATTCCAATGGATGAGAGATAATGGCTATTTGATGGTTTCTGGAAGTTCACGAAATATGCCGAAGCAGAAATACGTTGAGCAGGGATTATTTGAAATCAAAGAATCCAATGTTCAGAATCCAGATGGTTTAGTCAGAATCACACGCACGACAAAAGTCAGCGGAAAAGGGCAGTTGTATTTCGTGAATAAGTTTCTGGGACAGGAAATTGAAAAGACATACGGTGATTGAAAAAGGAGAAACAATGGCATTTAAAGATGTTTCCAATTATTCAAACGAGGAAATCTGCGAGATGATTTACAACTTAAACAATTGGAATTGGGACGAAAGAGTAGGAGAAAAGCCAGATGGATTCGACCGGATGCCATGGTACAACATTCACTGGTGGCACAGGCTGATAAAAAGAAAAACGAAGGACGATTACATACAGCCTGCTATGAGATATTTGCAAAAGAGGGTAACAATGAAAGAATTTTATTTCTATGCAAATGTAACTCACAGCAAGCGCATGACATCAGAGCAGTTTGAGAAATGGTGGAAAAAAGAAAAAAACTTTTTATGGTTCGCTTTCCCTCATTGCTTCCAAAAGGGCAACGAAAGCTATGAGCGTTGTAATCACATTGATGATGCAAATGCTCAGAGCAGTTTCTTATGAGAAAGAGAGAAGATTAAATGGATTTGTACGATGTAGCACTTTTCTTTTCTATTGCAGCAATTATTTTAAATATAATCACTTTTTTCTTAAATCGAAAGTGATCAAAGAAGATTAATTGCAAAGGAGTGAATTTTATGAGTAAAAAAAAGAAAAAGAAAAAGGCTTCCAAGATGGTACGAACATCAAAGAAACCTGTTTCCTTATCATGCTTGATTAAGAAGAAACCTATTTGCCAGATGGATATTTTTCGTTGAATGCTTCTAGCACAGATTCATAAGCATCTAAAGAAACAATCAGGAGGTAAAAATCAGATGATTAAATGCGAAAAAGGAAACGTATCAATCAACGGTGCGGGAAATGAAGTTATCCATGATCTTTCGGAAATCATATCTCGTACCTACAGTTCCTTTTCAAAAGCGTTCGGAGAGGAAAAAACAAAACAGATGATTTTTAAGGCGGTAAACGCCGGGATGGGAGCGGACAAATGACAAAAGCAGAGAAATTTAACATTTATGCTGATACCTTATACGGAATGTGCCGGAAAGCACAGGACACAGTTCCAAAAGCGTGTGTGAGTTTTGAATGTAGGGTTTTCAGCAGAAAAAAATTAGGAAGGTATCGCACGATATACGTCGGCATCACAACGGCTGAAGGAAGCAGAAAATATTACGATGTGTGCGAAGCGTTACGTGATATGGAGGAAAGCTTTGAATCCGTAAAGGCAATACTGAACAACCTGTTACTTGATGCTCCGTGCCCATACTGTGAAAAGGAGGAAGAAGATTGATGGCTGTAGAAAAAGAAAGCTCCGTGGATTTTGTCCCGGAGACCATTGAAGAAGAATATGCCATGATGGCAGGCAGATTGAAAGCTGTTGAAGCTTATCTTGATGCTTCAGATAGCGATTACGTAGACAAAAACGTTCTGGCTGCCATGTTAGGCATTTAAGTTGTAAGAAGCCCCGGCGGTGCAGGAACACCAACCGGAGCACGTATCTAACTTAGCTTGAGTAAGTTAAATACAGGTTGATTATATCACACCTTCCTGTATTTGACAAATAAAAACACAGGAGGGCATTTTTAATGTCTAAAATCACTAAGGAAACTGGCAAAACACTTGCTTCTGAGATCATCGAAGACCTTGAGAAGGAAGCAAGGAACAAAGATCTGGTAATCATTGCTCTGCTGACTACAGTGCTGGCAATGAGATTGCTGGGGAAAGGAAAATAATGAGAACTTATTTAGAAGGGCTTGCAGTGTTCGGAGTTTCTGGCCTGGCAATCGTGTTCTTTGCCGTATGCTGGGCTGTGACTGATTTGGATGCACTCACAATTCTGGCGTTGGATTATATCTTAATGAGTACAGTCGGGCTGGCAGTGATGCTTAAAATCAATGACTTCGTACACGACATTAAAAGGAAGGAAAAAGAAAGCAAAAATGCAAGATTTAAACAAAGCAACACTGACCGGATTTGTAACTGATCCGGCAGAAGTCAAATTTAAGCCAAGGAAGGGCAAAAGCTTTCTGGTCGTCAGAAGTGACCGCTTCAGTGGAACACCGGACGATATCATCGTGGAAATCCCGAACAGACTTAAAGGTACATTTCGGGAATGGAATTGGATAAAGGTTTCGGGAAGAATCCGTTCCAAATGGGTCAGAGCGGACCACCAAGAGAAAAAGTATATGTATCTGGAAGCATATGATGTCAGCACGGAAGGGACGCTTCTTGTGAATACGGTAGAAATGACTGCAAACATTTGCAAGAAGCCGGTGCTGAGAAAAACGCCATTAGGAAAGACAATCTGCGAAGTTTGCGTGGCAATTAATGGATACAAGCGGTCAGAATACATCTCCTGTATTTGTTGGAGAGATCTGGCGGTGAAAGCTTCTGAATGGAAAGTGGGTACAAAAGTTAGATTAAAGGGACGTATGCAAAGCCGTGATTATTGGAAAAAGCAGCCAGATGGTTCTTATGTTAGAAAAACAGCATACGAAGTTTCAATAATGGAGATGGAGGAAATCAAAGATGAAAAAGGTAACTTTGAAAAAACTGAGCGTTGAAAACTATAAGAAATTTGAAGCAAGAGAATTTGATTTCGCAGGAAGAACAGAAGTTTCCGGAAGAAACAGACAGGGTAAAACTTCTCTGATGGACGCATATTTTGATGTCCTGACCGGAAAACTGGCAGATGGAACACTTCCGAACAATATCCGCCGGAAGGTTGACGGTGAAGAAGTTAATGATCCAGTGGTGAGAGAACTGGTTATTGACGTTGACGGAACGGAATATGTTGTCCAGAAAAAGACCAAGAAAGGAAAATCATCAAATACGGTTGAATATTACGTCAACGGAATTAAGCGGAACAAAACCGAGTATATGGAGATTCTTAAAAGGATTGCCGATCCTGATACGATTGCCATGTGCAGCAACGCCAGAGTGTTTTTGAATGAGATCCAGAAAGCAACAGCAAAAGCAAGGGAAACACTGGGGGGAATAGCTGGATTCAGTGAATCACAGTTCAGAGCAGAGCATCCGGAATATGAATGGATAAAGAACGAAGGTGTGGAAGGAGATTCTATCGAAGAAATCTTAAAAGCCCGCAGAAGAGACCTGAGAAAAGCCAAGTCAGATGTTGATGATATTGCAAAGCAGATCAGAAAAGAGCAGGGCCGACAGGTTGAATGCGATGAAACACTTCCGGCACAGAGGGACGACCTTCTTGATCTGCTGAAAGAAAACGAGAAGCAGGAAAAAGCACTCTGCGATGCTTCAAGGGAATACGACCGGATTTCTATTGAACTGGCAGGACTGAAGCGTTCACGTGACGCACTGGTTGAGAAAGCTGGTAAAACAGCCAGAGAAAAACACGACAGAATAACTTCCTTATTATATACGCTGAAATCCGACAAGAAAAATGCCGAGAACAAATTAAGACTTGCTGAAATGGATCTGGAACACGCTAACAAAGGAATTGAACGCCACAAAGCAGCACTGGCACAGGCTAAAAAGAAATATACGGAAGCATTAAAAGAGAAGTGGGACGGCGATACCGAACTTACTGCAATCCGTGGAGAAGAATTTGACCCGGCATTAGCTATTTGTCCGACATGCGGACAGACGCTTCCAGAAGAACAGGTGGAAACTGCGAAACGCAAGTTTGAGTTTAATAAGCAGTCCAGGATATCCAAAAAATTAGGAGAGAAAGAACAGTTTGAGAAAAATAAACGCACCAAACTGGAGCAGATCGCTGAGGACGGCAACGAAGCTTCCGAGGGATTGAAAACGGCGAATAAAACTAAGAAAGAAGCAGAAACAGTTATCGAAGCTACTAAGAAAGAAATCACATCTCTGGCGCTTGAAATCGCAGAAACAGAGAAGGAAGCAGAGAAACCGATTCCAGAACCGGATATGTCTGGCGATGAAGAATACAAGGCAGTTTGCGGCAAAATCTCAGCACTGGAAGAAAGTCTCAATGGCATCGGAAACGGCGAAAATGACAGGATTTTATTAAGCAACAACCGTCATTCTCTGGAAGCAAAACTCAGAGATGTTGAAGCAAAGATTAAGACTCAGACCGCAAGGCTTGAGGAAAAAGCCAACAACCTTGAAGCATTACAGGAAGAACAGAAGAAGCTTTCACAGAAGCAGGCGAACATTCAGCAGAAAGTAGATCAGCTGACGGAGTATTCCATTGAGAAGAACAAGGCACTGGCAACAGTGATTAATCCGCACTTCAAACACTTCCAGTTCCAGTTCCTTGACTACACGCAGGATGGAGAACCGATGGAAATTTGCCGGATGATTTGCAATGGTATTGATTATGCAAACGGCCTGAACCATAGCGACCGGATCCTTTGCGACATTGACCTTGTGATGGGATTACAGGAGATGAACGACTTACGGCTTCCGGTTTGGGTTGACGACACCGAAAGCATAAATTCGGACAGGATTCCAAGATTAGATACACAGATGATTCTGTTGAAGGTTTCAGATGGGGAATTAAGTGTGAAAAATATTTAAAAATAATTCGAACAGATTCGCAAAGGAAGAGCTTCGATAGGAGTAGCGGTGGAATAGAAGCGCATTGATGAGATCGCAAAGGAATAGCAAGTCAAGGAAAAGCAATACAATGGCGTAGAAAAGCAAGGAAATCATTAGAAAAGAAAAGGAGAATTAAAATGGCAAACAAAACGCAGGTAGCAACAGTAGGAGAACAGCAGGCAGCAGTTGTGATTAACAATCAGTTTATTGACGGATTGACAAAACAGCTTGAAGAAAAATGTAAATATGGTCTTTCTTTTCCAAAAGACTACAATCTCAGCAATGCACTTATGGGAGCGTATCTGGTGCTCAAGGAAACAAAAGATAGAAATAATAAGCCGATTTTGGAATCTTGTAGTCAGATTAGCATTGCAAACAGTCTTATGAATATGGCGACACTAGGGCTTTCAGTGCAGAAAAAACAGGGATATTTCGTTAGTTATGCCGGTCAGTGCCAGTTCCAGAGATCATATTTCGGAAACATTACGATTGCCAGAAGATACGGAATGAAAGACATTCACGCAGAGATTATCTACCAGGGAGATAAATTCAAATATCATATTGAAGATGGAAATAAGGTTCTGGATTCTCACGAACAGGATTTTATGAACATTGATAATGAAAAAATCCTTGGAGCATACGCAGTTGTGCTGATGGAAGATGGAACAAAACATCTGGAAGTAATGAACATCAAACAGATTAAACAATCTTGGTCACAGGGCTTCGGATACAAGGAAAATGGGAATGGTACACACCAGAAATTCACTGATCAGATGGCGAAGAAAACTGTTGTCAATCGTGCTTTAAAGCAGATCATCAACACTCATGGTGATGTTTTTGTACAGGAAGCGGACGATGATACAGAAACAGTTTCAAGAGATGACGCTTTTGCAACTGATGTTGCATATGAAATCGAGCAGAACGCTAACACTGAAGAATTTATCCCAGAGCCAATGGCGATCGAAGAACAGCCGAAGCATCCGACGGTCGCAGATGTTGTCCAGACAGCAGAGAAAGAACCGGTCCCGGCAGCAGGTAAAGAACCAGAGATTCCAGATTTTATGAAGCAGGAGGAAATTTAAGCAATTAAATATATTATCAAACGTGAGTAAATATACTCAAAGATACTTAAAATCCATAGTATTAGTTGGTAACTTAAAACCACTGAAATCATAGGAAAGAAAATCCAGTGCAAGTTGAAACAGTCTTGCTAACTATAGGGTAGAACCTTGATGGTAATGATTGAGTAATGGTAGAAGTCCATGAAAACCAAATGGCAAAAAAACAAAATTTTAGAAAGGAAAAGCTATTTAGATGAACCTATATCTAATCAATAAAAAAGAATTTATAGGTATGTACCGATGGCTTAGTCGGGAATTTACGACTGTGGAGTGTACAAGAACTTGTGAGTAGTGTGTCACTTGCGACCACCAAAGCATACACGATGAAGCAGTAACTACAAATTGTGAGATTGTAGCGAATCATCTAGCATATACATTTGTATATGTTTTTAGTAGCAGGAAATGTGATATGAGTTTACATGATGTATTTACAGCATTATGCGTGATTGCTTATATCGTCTTCGTTGCACTTGCAGTATACGCCATTAAGAAGAAAAACACTTTACCGATGCTGGTTGCGCTGGTAATTTCAAACTTCTTCGACTTAATGGTTTCACTTACAGCAAAATAAGGAGGTGCTAAAAATGAGCAATAGTGAAATTTTAAAGAAAGCAAAGGAACTGGTTGAACTTCTGGAAAAACAGGAAAAATCTGGCAAGGTGGGATTATTCGAACTGAAGCCGGGAGATATCTTTCAGACTACCGGAAAGCGAAAATACAAAGTTCTGGAACAGTACACAGAGCATACCAAGATCATTTCACTCGGATTTGTGAAAGAGAATGTGAAATTCGATGATGATACAACTGACTATAACAAATCATCCTTGAAAAAACTCTGTGATACTGAAATTCTGAAAGATTTTGAAGAAGAGTTCGGAGAAGAAAGCATCGAAACTGATGTGGCAGATCTGATTACTGTGGATGGTCAGAAGATCGGAGAAGTGAAATGCAAAGTTCGACCACTGACGTTTGATGAAGCGCGTAAATACACAGAACTGACGCCAAATGATGAATTGGATGATTCCTATTGGACTTGCTCCGCATGGAGCACAGTGGAAAGAGGATGGAAATATGCGCTTGTCGTTGTTGCGCCTTCTGGCAGCGTCTGCAGCGTTGACTACTACAGCGGTATCGGTGTTCGCCCAGTTTGTATCTTAAAATCTAATCTCTTTGTATCTAAAGTGGAGGAATGAAAATGAAGAAAAATTTGAAATATTTTGAAAATGAATTAAACCGGATCAACAAAGAATTTGCTGAATATAAAAAGCAGCATATGAAAAAACCGGAAATTGGTAAAGCGGTAGAAATCGCCGGAATGGAATGGATGATTTTGGACAAGACAGAAAAAGGATATTTTGCCGTTTTGAATGGATTTGATGGAAAAGAAAGAGTATTTGATTCGGATTCAAATAACTGGATTTCAAGTAAACTTCGAGAAGAATTAAACACTAAATTCTTGAAAAAGATTGTGGACGAATTAGGAGAAGATGCAGTCATCGAATTTGATCGTGATTTACTTTCTCTGGACGGGCAGACAGAATACGGACATTGCAAAGATAAGATTTCACTTTTAACTGTGGATGAGTACCGGAAATATCGTAAATTACTGCCGAACATGCCGAAATGGTGGTGGTTGATTACGCCATGGAGTACACCAGTAAATGATTACAATTCAACGCTTGCCGTTGTTGCGCCTTCTGGCGACTTCATCAGCGGTGGCTACGGCAGCAGTCTCGTTGTTCGCCCAGTTTGTATCTTTTCTTCTTCAATCTTTGAATTGGAAAGTGATGATTAATGGCAAATGAAGATTTAAAGGTAATAACAAAAGCTAAGCAGCTTGCAAAGCATACATTAATAGTTACGAGTAATGCCAGGCGATATCCGAAGAAATACAGATTTTCACTTGTAGATAAAATGCAAAATAAAGCATTAGAAATCTACGAACTGCTTTTTGAAGCCAACCGAACTGATCTGAAAGATTATAAAAGAGAACGATTAGAGCTTCAAACAAAAGCCATTACTCATTGTGATGAGTTGATGTACTTTATAGAACTTTCATATGAATTAGGAATTATCAACTCCGGTGGAATGGAGTCATGGTCACAAATGGTCAAAGATATAAAGTACATGACTATTTCATGGAGAACAAAAGACAGAAACAGGTAACAACTTGGGTTATGCGTTGCAATACCGTTGTTTCGCCTTCTGGCGGCATCGGCGGCGATTACTACAACGACAGTGTCGGTGTTCGCCCAACCTGGATCACAGGCAGACAGAGTAAGCGCAAAGCTGAAATCAGTAAAGATACAAGTAAATGCATAACCTTTCCGGAATGGATAAATATAAAGGAACAAAAACAATGGATAAAGAAATTGTTGCAAATTTTGAGAATTTATATCGTTCTTACAAGAAGGTTAAAAGCGGTAAAAAATTTAACTCAGGCACTGCAAGGTTTTCTAATTTATCTCTTGAAGGCATTCACCTTCTAAAAGAACAGTTGGAAAGCCAAACGTATACCATAAATCCATATAATAAATTTCAAATCCATGAGCCAAAAGAACGGATAATAGAATCATGTGCATTTAAGGATAAAGTAGTGCAGCGATGCTTTTCTGATTATATTCTGACGCCGAAGCTTGAAAAAATTCTGATTAAATGGAATACCGCTGGACAGCGGGGAAAAGGACAGCATATGGCGATGGACGGATTAAAGGAACAAATGCTTGATTTCTACAAAAGGAATGGAATTAATGGCTGGATTGTAAAATGTGATATTCATAAATACTTTTACAGCATAGACCATGAAATAATGAAAGATGTACTGGACTACTATTTTGATGATAATTTTACAATCTGGCTGAACCATTTATTTATTGATAGTACAAGCAATCCAGGACTGCCATTAGGAAACCAGGTCAACCAGAAATATGCATTACTGCTACTTCATTCGTTGGATCAGATGATAACGATTGAGTTTGGAAAACCATATTATGGACGATACAATGATGATTTTTATGTGTTGTGCAAAACAAAAGACATCGCCAGAGAAATTCTTGAAGCAATTCAAATGATGGTTAAAAGCCTCGGATTGGAATTGAACCCAAAATCGCAAATTGTACCGTTCCGAATGGGACTGTGTTATCTTGGATTCCACCATTACGTGACTGATGAGGGAAAATATATCAGAAAATTACGTGGTGACAGAAAAAGAAATACTCAGAAAAAGGTTCGTAGATGGGTTCGTGCAGTAAACGAAGAAAAGATGCCAGTGAAAAAATTTAACGAAAAATATGGAGCATGTAGGAATCATATGCTTCATGGAAACTGTATTAAATTATGCCACAGTATGGATTTGGAAATTGAAAGGAGAATGAAATGAGATTAATTAGTCAGACGGGAGATATTGATATCCCATACGAAACAACATCATTAAGCAGAACTGAAAACATCATAAGGGCATACGTGTCGATGGATGGCGAAATAGGAATGCTTATGGCTGTTTACTCAACAGAAGAACAGGCGAAAGAGGCAATGAGTATGCTTATGTATGCACATATTTCAAACAAGCCAATATTCATTCTTCCAAAAGAAGGAAAAACAAAATTGGAATCGACTTTTTTGGGAAGATACGAATTAAAACTTCTTAGAGAAAATCTTCCGAATGTAATGGATTTAAAAAATGAAAATGGAGACTACGTTCTTCCGCGAAAAATAAGAGATAGCATCAAAGAAATTGCCGCAGCTTTAAATGTATCGGGATTATAAAATAATAGGTATTAATTTTATAGAAATAAAAGGAGGTGATTCCAGTGTTCATGCGAGTAATTTCAACAGGAAGTGCCAAAGGAAACTGCTACGCTTTGCAGTCAAGCACAGGCGAGATTGTTCTTCTTGACTGCGGATGCAAGTATAAGAAAATCCTCAGAGGGATTGACTACCAGATAAGCAACGTTTCCGGTGTGTTTCTTTCACATGAACACGGTTAAGGCGATCACACCGAAGCCGTTCATGAAATCATGAATGCCGGAATCACGGTCTATACCGGAGCAGAAACAATCAGTGACTTAGGCATAACGGACGGAACTATGAAAGCTGTTGCTGAAAAGAAATACTTCAAAATCGGCTCGTTCAGCGCAGTTCCGTTCAGCCTGCCGCATACATCTGCAAATGAAGAACCGTGCCCGAACTTCGGGTATCTAGTGGAACATGAGGAAATGGGAAAGCTTCTTTACCTGACAGACTTTGAGCATTGCCGGTACAAATTCAAATCAATGGAACTTAATCACTTGGTTATTGGTTGTAATTACTGCGAGGAACTGATAGACAGAAACAACCCGAAGTGGAAGCACCAGATCACAGGACATTGTTCTCTGTCAACTTGTAAGCAATTCATTAAGGAAAATCTCACAGAATCGCTCAAAACGATAACACTGGTACATTTGAGCGGTGATGCTTCGGATGCTGAAAAAATGCTTAAAGAAGTCAAAGAAGTTGCTGGGGATGATGTTCTGGTTCAGATTGGACGAGCTGGACTGGAAGTTGATTTGAACTTGTTTCCATTTTGAAAGGAGAAGGGAATATGGAAATGACAGATTGTAGCAAATGCAGATTCCGTAATTGCTGCACATTAGCTTGGGATTACGGATCACTGTACTGTAATGATTACGAGGAGGAATAAAATTGAAAGAATGGACAGAAGAACTTTTACTGGCGGATGGATATAAACTTCAAAACGCTGAAATTACAAATGTATCATTAAATTTCAGAGATCACGGAGTGCTTTCACTTGACCTTACGCTGAACGGTGGCGGATGGGGAGTCGTTTACGGCGGCTATGTTCTTGGACATGGATATTTGGGAGCCAAAGAATTTAAAGGTTCTGCTTCTGGAATGGAAGCAATCATGCGAATTATGGATGTAGTTGGCGTTGAAGATCTTGTGGATTTAAAAGGAAAGCATGTTCGGGTCGCAACAAAGGGGTGGGGAAGTTCAGTAAAAATCATCGGGCATTTTATCAAAGACCAGTGGTTTGATTACTTGAGTTTTTACGAGGATAAAAAGGAGTGACAGGATGCAGATTTTAATTAATGCTCTGGACAAAATCAAAAAGGAAATATCTCCAGCATCCAGTCTGTACGACAGAGGATGGAATGATGCACTGGAAAAGGCAAAGGAATGTTTCACATCCTATAATCCGGTGATTGAATGGATTCCGACAGAATTAATGTTACCACCGGAGCCAGACGAAGATGTTGATATCGAGGAACTTCCGCAGTACACGGTAACAATCAAGGGTGCTGAATGGCCAACATCTCTGAGATATATTGGAAACGGCGAATGGGCAGATGTTGGAGTCGGAAGAGAGATAAAATATACGGTTTCGGCGTGGATGCCGATGCCGGAAGCTTATAAGGAGAACTAACATGAACAAAGTAATTTTGATCGGTCGATTAGTGAAAGACCCGGACATACGTACCGGAACCAATAACATAATCATTGCCAGATACACTCTTGCAGTAGAAAGACAGTATCGTAAAGATAATGAGCGGAAAGCAGATTTCATAAATTGCGTTGCACTTGGTAAAAATGGAGAGTTTGCTGAAAAATACCTGCATAAGGGAATGAAAATTGCAGTCATCGGCAGCTGGCAGACCGGAAACTATACGGACACTGATGGAAAGAAGATTTACATGAATGACTGTCTGGTAGAAACACATGAGTTTGTGGAAAGCAAGGGTAGAAGCAACCAGCCTGAAAGCACCGGCGCAGTTCCACCGTCAGCACCTGCAAGTGACACATTTGTTGAACCGGCTTACGATCCGGATTTACCGTTTAGCTAAGGAGTGATTATATGAAACCGATTTTAGAAAAAAGATTCAATTACAAAGGGCATCCATGCGTAGTCTTATTCATGCCCGGAGCGTACCGGTGTGGATATGTTGGAATCCCAAAAGCACATAAGTTAGCCAAGCATGGGGCTGATTTAGATTCAATTAGCTGCCATGGCGGAATTACTTATTCTGAATCTAAACTGCATTGCTGTGATGACGAGGACACATGGTGGATTGGATTTGATTGTGCACATTTCGTCGACGGATACGACATTGAAACTGCAAAGAAGTATTTCGGAGATGATCCAGACTTCAAAATGAGCTTTTCGATAATGAAAGATCTGTGGGAAAGTACAAATGAAGAGCACAAATTCCAGTCATTAAAAGATGTACAGGACGGATGCAAGGAAATCGTAGACCAGATTGAAAGGATGTAATTTCAGTTGGATTACAAGAAATTCAGACAGGCGAAAGCCATTGAAGCTAGCAACAAGAAGAAACTTCTGAAAGTAAATCCGAAACTGGATGAAGAAACCGGAATATATATACTCTGGCGTACCGAAACCCATGGATATATCGGGCAGTCAGTAAAACTTCTTACCAGACTGGCACAACACATGTCAGGATACGAGCAACATATTGATCGTTCCATGAAAGCACATGGGCTGTATTCGGAAGAGAATAAGAACGGCTACAAGATTGACTTCTTTCACTGTCCGGTATCGCAGCTTGATGAAAAAGAACGAGAATACATCCAGAAAGCCATTGATGCCGGATGGATTGTGAAAAACAAGACTGGTGGTGGACAGGATGAAGGTAAAGAAAAGATTGCTGATTACCGACCGGCAAAAGGATATCGTGATGGTATCCAACAAGGCAAGAAAACACTGGCCCGTGATTTATCGCACATCATTGATACTCATTTGCAAATCACTCTGAAGCCAGAAAAGCAGAACAACAAAACTTCAATCAAAGCTTTCGAAAAATTCAAAGAAATGCTTGATGAAAGGAACTATGAGAAATGACTATACGTGAAATAAAGAGCAGAAAGCACATGGAATACAAACAGAATCGTAAAGATATTTATTATTTCATCGTAAAATACGAAAAACGCAAAGGCAAAATGCCACAGATCAAAACGATAGCTGAGGAATTGGACTTAAGCCCCAGTGCAGTTCAGAGACATTTACGCCAGTTTGCGGATGATGGACTGATTGAATTTTCGGGGAGCAATTCTCACAGAAAATACCGGCTGATAAGAAAGAACGAAAGATGAAGCTTTACGATCTGTACACCTTAGATGGGACGTTCGTAGATACGCTTACCCGGAAAGAAGCCGTTGAGATGTTCAATCTTTCCGGGTGGGGCTTCAAATCAAAAATAGACTGCAGAGAGCCTATCAATGGTGAATATTACTTGGATGATTCGGAAGACGATATCACTGTTAGAAAACACAAGGACAAAGACATGCTTGCACAGTTTGACTTACTCACATCGAAGTTGAGAAAAATATTAAAAGTGGAGGGAAAATAATGGCAGAGAATTGTAACGAATGTAGTATCGCATGGATACGTGGAAGTGATTATGCTGAGGTATCGGCGTACAACGGAAGTACTTTAAAGAATCGAACACTTAAACTGAAAGAAGAAAACCCGGAAGATGTGAAGGTCATCGCAATTAACAAAGATGGCTCGATTTTCGCTCATGTTCCGAGGAAATACGTCCCAAATTTACGAGCCCCGAGAAAACTGACAGAAGAACAGAGGGCAGAACTAATTAAGCGAGGAAAGAACATGTCGAAATGGAAAGTAACTGATGTAGAAGAAACACCAGATTTCGATTTTGACGATGAGGATGTAGAAATCCTCGATAGTGAAGATAAAATCGGTTTTTAGGAGAAGAAATGAGAGTAGATGTTCAGATGAGGAATAATGCCATAACGATTCAAGAATTGAGGGTGTATCTGGCAGAAAGGTACGGGATCCGCAAAGGAAACCGTATCAAGTACACAGAACGCGGAGATGAAAAAGTGGAACACATTTACGAGGTCGATGCGATTTATCCGCATTGTGTGTTGCTGCGAGATATTTTCGATAACACAAGGATTTGTCCATGTTACGGAAAATTAAGAATGATGTTGAATGAAATCGAGTAGGAATACCAATGCAGAGCTAAATAATAACAAATAATACAGAAAGGAGCCAGCCTCCGGCCGGGGCAAGGGTATACCGGGCTTCTTAGAAAAAAATGAATTTAAAATGTGAAATATATCGTGATTCTATGCAGAATTATAAAAAATATGCAATTCCAAGAGCACAACTTGTAATTGCGGATGTACCTTACAATGTTGGAAACAATTTTTATGGCAGTAATCCAATGTGGTACACGGGCGGAGATAATAAGAACGGCGAAAGTAAATTAGCTGGAAAAGCAGCTTTCAACTCTGATTTCAACTTTAATTTGTATGAATATTTTCATTTTTGTTCAAAGATGTTGAGGAAAGAGCCTAAAAAGGAAGGGGTAAGAGGAAGAAGTTCAGACGCACCATGTATGATCGTATTTTGTTCGTTTGAACAAATTCAAATTCTGATCAATGCGGCTGCGAAACATGGATTCATCCACTACATACCGCTTGTGTTCATTAAAAATTACAGCCCGCAGGTACTAAAAGCTAACATGCGTGTGGTAGGGGCTACCGAATACGCACTTGTGTTTTATCGAAATAAGCTTCCAAAGTTCAGAAATGGAGCGTAGACGGATGAAAACGGAAAGACTATTCGCGGTACTGGAAAGATGGTTTTTAACTGGTTTCAGTGGGAAAAAGACGGAAAGGATATTCCTAAAATTCATCCCGCACAAAAACCAGTAGTAGTTCTGAAAAGATTAATTGAAATATTTACCGATCCCGGCGATGTAGTGATTGACCCATGCTGTGGAAGTGGAAGCACATTGAGAGCAGCCATGGAACTTGGCAGAAACGCATATGGATTTGAGATTGATAGAAATTTCTATCAGAGAGCTAAAGATGAAATGATTGTTTTAGAAAGAAACCCGCAAATGAATATCAAAGATTTTATTTAGAAATCATGGAGGACTGCACAATAACGTGTCAGTTGCTTACATGGGGAAAGTGAGGATGAAAATGGATAAATTAAAACCGTGTCCGTTTTGCGCAGGAAAAGCAGAAATGCTGATTAATGAATATAACGATTCAAGAAAAGAATATCTTGTAGCTTGTACAGAATGCGATGGAATGGTGGAACGTTGGAGAAAAACAGAGGAAGAAGCTGTAGCACAGTGGAACAGGAGGGTAAATAATGAGTGAAATCAAATTCAGTGACGGAATGCCAGCAAGAGAAAGACGTTCTAGCACAAGCATTTATCCAGAGGAATTGTTGGATAAAAAATGCGGTGGCTGTATGAGATGCCAGCCAAGAGGAAGAAAGGGTGAAACAGGCTATCATTGTACAACACAGCCGTACATCAAAGAAATTTCACCAGAAGACAAAGCCTGTATCATTTACTGGGATAAAGAAGAGGAAGAGAAGTACAAGGCGTTAATAGCGCAGGACGAAGAAAACCGCAGAAAAGAACTCTGGAACATCTATTCGAAGCGAGAGCCGATCAAACTCCCTATCGTAAATGATGGTTACGGAATGATTCCGGAATGTCCTATTTGCGGAGAGATGCCATATAGCACTAAGCAGTGCCACTGGTGCGGTCAGAGATTCATTCAAGACGAAAAAGTGAAAGAATATGCAAAACCACTGACAAAAGAGGTAACTTGTTTTTCGTGCGGTAGAAAGGTAATAGCAAATGTAAGTAAGTATAACGGACATATTAGTTACCATTGCCAGTGCGGAACAAGTTTCATTGAATAAGGAGGACACAAAATGTTAATCAGAAGTCAGGACAAGGAAATTTTAGCTAATATGGAAGGCCCGATTGCTATAGAGGTTTTAAGCGACGGTAAGGGACATGCAACCATGTATTGGAAAGATAGCTATGCAGCTATGCGCTTGGGGCTTATTCATCGAAGGAAAAAGCAATCAAAGTACTGGATATGATTCAGGGAGCCTATGTAAATGGACATATTGATTATCAGATACCAGCAGATAGTGAGGTGGAAGAATGAGTCATATCAAAGATAGATTAAAGCAGTACAAGGATAAATATTCGGACTGCTACAAATACGCTGGGCTGTATGTCAAAGTTATTCAAGATATGATTGAGCAGCTTCTGAATGATCTTGAACAGGACGAGAAAGAAAATGGTTGGATTTCGGCCGGCGAGAGATTGCCGGAAGCAAGCGGCACGTATCAAGTGACTTGCATGGACGGAAGAATATATCGTTCAACCTATGCGAAATTTCAAAGCAAGTTGAAACGCTGGGAGCTAACTGGTGCTAGGTCATATTGGAAAGTCACAGCATGGCAACCACTTCCAGCACCGTATAAGGAGGGCTGAACATGGTAAAAATAACACAATGCCAAGGTAAGGGGCAAGGAACCTGTAAGAGATGCAATGACAAGGGAATCTGGAACAGAGAATGGATGTGTTTCCTATACAGAATAGAAGGACTTGAAGGTTGTTACTGTAGAGAATGTGTAAAGGAAATAATGCGTGAGGAGGAAAAATCATGATCACATTCATATTAGGATTCACCCTTGGAATCATAGTCGGAGTAACTGGTCTTGTGTGCGTGGCAATCATGTACGACAAACACCACCCGGACGATTAGAAAGGAGCAACAGTATGCTGACAAGGAATAAAAAGCTGAAAGACTACGGTATTCCGGCAGAAGACATTGAAAAACTGAATACGATGCTGAAAGACTTCCCGGCAGAGTACGGATACCTGCTTTCCGGTGCCGCCTTGTCAGCTTGCCCGGAAAACACGGTGATAGCGGATATGGTTATTGAAAATATCCTACACCGGAAAAGCTACAGGAAAATCAGCAAAGAAAGATATATCCCAATGAATCCGAAAGACTTCTACGGATACAGACGCAAGACCGTCGCTGTACTGTATGAGAGAATGCGGTTATTGGGAGTGTGGGAGGAATAAAATATGAGTAGACTAATTGATGCGGACGACTTAATTGAATATATTAAAATATGGGATATTGGAAATAGCATTAGTTCTGACCAGAAAGAGTTTATTGATTGTGTCAACAGGCAGTTTACAGCTTTTAATGTGGACAAGGTTGTGGAGCAATTAAAAGATTTAAAGGTGAGATACTTCCTAACAATTGCAAATACAGGCGATGCAGACAAAGATTGTGCTTACAAAAATATTGCAAATACAATTGATAAAGCAATTGAAATTGTGAAAGGTAGTGGAGTAGATGATTGATCTGGCAAATAAATGCGTATTAGTCAGAACACATGAAGAGTATGAAAATATTCTGAAAGCAGCAAAGAAACAAGGATATAGATGGTACGGTGGAAAAGAAGTGTATCCATATCCTTTTGAAGAGCAGCAGATCCCGGATATATTAAAGTTCTATAGCAATAAAGAACTAACAAGAAATTCCAGTCTTGCACCGGGATATGAATTGCTAGAAGCATCAGACGTAACTGAAAATGAGAAGGAACTCAAAGATGCTATAAGCCTTGTCAGAACATTCACTAAATACCCAGACAGAACAGCATTGACGGACTCATTTATTAAGTCTTTGAAGCTACTTGCAGATACTGTAGAAAGCCAGATGAAAGAGGTGAAGTAGATGGAAATAAGACCGATTACATTTAGAGAAGCAAGCGATTTTATAAATCGTAATCACAGACACCATAAAGCTACGGTAGGATGTAAATTTTGCATCGGTTTATATAATGGCGAAAAGCTAATAGGCTCTGCCGTGTGTGGAAGACCTGTTAGTAGATATCTGGATAATGGTTTGACATGTGAAATCAATCGAGTATGTACAGATAGAACGAAAAATGCTTGCAGTATGTTATATGGTGCTTGTTGTAGAGTGGGAAAAGCAATGGGATATAAAAAAATAATAACATACACTTTGGAATCTGAACCTGGGACAAGCCTTAAAGCGAGTAATTTTAAAAATGATGGAGTAGCAGGCGGAGAAATTTGGACAGGAAGCAGAAAACGGGATAACGGAGTGCCTAAAGAAAGAAAAATAAGATGGAGTAGAGAACTGTAAGCGAGGTGAAGTAGATGGAGAGATTAACAGAAAGATACATTCCAAATGATGAAAAGAAAGGGATTGCAGGGATAAAGGTATTTGAATCTGAGAATAAAACACCTCTTGTTAAAGTATTAAGCGGAGAATATTTATATCCTGCAATTGAAAAGCTTGCTACTTATGAAGATTTAGAAGAACAGGGCTTGTTCGTGAGGTTGCCAGTTGCGACAGGAACTAATGTGTATGTAGTAGGATCATTTCTTGATTGTATTTATGATTATGAACATTGTGAAGCTACTCAAAAATGGAAATGTGAAGAATATGTTCAATGCGAATATGAAAAGAAGAAATATTATGTAAAAGAAATTAAGTTTACTTCAATTATGAAGAATTCTATAGGAAAATCTATTTTTCTCACCCGTGAAGAAGCCGAGAATAAGTTGGAGGAGATGAAGAAGAATGAACAATAGTTATTGGAATTATGAAGACGATGAAAATATAATCTGCCCTTATTGCGGCAAAGAATACGAACCTTCATACGAAGATACGTACATTGGAGGGGAATCGGTTGATTGTTACACAGAAGAAAATGAAACCTACACTTGTGATAAATGCGGCAAGAAATTCACCATGTACGGCTATCAGGCAGGATGGAAATATTACACAGAAACCATTGACGGAGAAGCAACAGATGAAGAAGTAGAAGATTTGCAGAAACTGGAGGAGACGGAAAATGAATAAATGTCGTGCTAGTCAAGACGGTATATGCAGAAACGTTATCCTATTCGGGACTAAATGTGATGGGCACAAAGAAAGATGCACGCTGAGACCGGCTTATAGTACTCTTGAACGAACAGTGAAAAATTATCAGCATAGTTTAAGAAAAATGTTTGGAGTGGAGGATTAACATGAAGTCAGAAGAAACAATCGAAATCTTGCAGAAACGCATTGACTTAATCAAACAAGACTGGCCATATATGCCTGACCTTGTGGAATATCAGAAAGCATTGGAACTGGCGGTTAAGGCATTGAAGAAACAGATCCCGAAGAAAGTTTTATACGAAGATGTTGGGTTTGACTGTCATCGTGATGTAAACTTGTACGCCTGCATATGCCCGCCGTGCGGATTGCATATCATTGATTTTTCGGACGATGATGTAGATTCTAAATGTAACAGTGATAACCCAGAAGATATGTTTCATTCCAGTATGGTATATCATGCGTATATTGGTATGAATAATTATTGTAACAGGTGCGGGCAGAAATTAGGTTGGAGAGAAGAGGAATAGATAAATGGCACAGAAACGAATGTTTACGATGAAAATTGTTGACAGTGACGCATTCTTAAGTATGTCAGCCAGTGCGCAATGTGCATATTTTCATTTGTGTATGCGATCAGACAATGACGGATATTTAAGAAATTGGAAACGGATTTTTCAAATTATAAGTATAACTGAAAAGGATATATTTGAGTTGATTGAAAATGGGTATTTGAAAAAAAACGACAAATGGTATATATAAATTGCCTCTGTTTAAAGAAACCACAGGATATGGAGAACGAGAAAGAGAAAGACATACGAAAGAATATAGAGAATGGCGAAAAAAAGTCTTAGAACGTGATAAATATATTTGCCAGATGTGTGGAAGACCAAAATCAAACATAGCTCACCATAAAATAAGATTCAGAGACTGCTATGATAATGAAAATATTGCTCATGATGTAAACAACGGAATTTGCTTATGCAAGAGATGCCATAAGATGGTGCATGGAGGTGGAAATTATATTAATGGCTAAAGTAAGCTGGATCAAAATTGAAACAGAGATGTTTAATAATGTTAAAATTGGTCATATCAGAAAACTTCCAGAAGGAAACAACATAGTTCTTATTTGGGTTATGCTTCTGACAATGGCCGGAAGATGCAATGCTAATGGGCTTATCTTTCTGACAGAAAACATTCCATATAATGAAAAACTGCTGGCAGATGAACTTGGCTTTGACGAAAGTGTAATACAACTTGCATTGACTGCTTTGGAAAATTTTGGAATGATTACCAGAGATGGAAATATGCTTGCAATTCCAGGATGGGAAGAACATCAGAATATCGAAGGTATGGACAAGATCAGAGAACAGAATAGAATTAGGAAACAGAAACAGAGAGAACGGCAGAAACTTGCAATTGAACAAGATATGTCACGTGACAGTTCACGTGACGTCACGCAACAGAATAAGATAAAGAATAAGAAAGAAGAATTAGATAGAGATAAAGAAAAAGATAATAATTTAATAGTATCTAAAGATACTATTCGTCAGACGGATGTCCGACGTGTTATCGAGGAATGGAACAAATTACAGGATGTTGGCATTGCTCCTATCAGGGATATCAAACCAGCATCAAAAAGATGCCAGATGCTCAAAGGACGAATAAGAGAGTATGGCATGGACGATCTCTTAAAGGCTATGGACAACATTCGCCACAGCGATTTTCTGAGAGGCGAAAACAAAAATGGATGGATGATTACTTTTGACTGGTTTGTAAAACCAAATAATTTCTTAAAGGTTTTGGAGGGCAACTACAATGGGGACAGGAAACATGGATCTGGTGCAAAAACTCAGAGAAAAGTCGAACCACTTATCCCATTCGGAACACTCAGTGATGATGGAGGATCAGACACATTGCCGTTTATGTGATGATTCCGGATGGGTATGGAGCCGTGATCAATACGGAGTTCCGTACTGTCAGGAGTGTTCCTGTGGTATTCGCCAAAAAATGATTCATAGAAATCAGCTTAAGTTTGCAGAGATTCCAGATATCTACAAGGGCGCAATGTTTAATAATTTCAGGTCGGCAGTATATCAGCTGCCGGAGAGCAAGGAAACAATAAAGCAAGCTGCAAAAGCTATTCGATACTGGATAGAAAATATCGGCGATATGCAAAAGCAGGGAATTGGGCTGTATTTTTACTCTAGCACGAAAGGTTCTGGAAAAACCCGAATGGTATGCAGCCTGGCGAATGAACTGATTGAAAAACATCAGAAACAGGTAAAGTTTTCAACGTCTATGAGGATTCTTGACGAGATTAAGTCCACATGGGGAAAAAGGTACAGCCCGGGCAAAACGGAAGAACAGTTGATTGATGAACTGTCCAGAGCAGATATTCTCATCATTGATGATTTCGGCACAGAAATTGAAAAAGACTGGGTAAATGAAAAATACTATGAAATTATCGACGGACGCTATACAAGCCGAAAAATCACGATTTTCACAAGTAATTACTGTATTTCTCGACTAAATTATGATGAGCGTATTGCCAATCGGATTCTGGAGCGGTCACTTGAGATACCATTTCCGGAAGAATCTGTTCGGGAGCACATAGCGGAAACAATGAAACAACAAATGATAGCAGGTATCATGGGAGAGGGAAAATGAATAGTACAGCATTAAAAAGAAAATTCACAGGGAAACCGACGGTTGTTCCCTGTTCGGCTGTGAAGATTGAAAGAATGCAGCGGATGTTTGACGAGTCCAGAGAAAAAGTTTTGGCAGCCAGAAATGAAGAGATTGAAAAAGCGTACCAGAAAGGCAAGGAAGACGGGATCAATAGAACCGTGAGCGTTTTGAACAAAGTTGTAGAAAACGCAAGGGAAGAAGAAAGAGAGAAAAGCTACAACGCCGGTTTCGAACAAGGATTTACGGACGGACAGGACTGGGCGAATGTTGAGAACAGCGTGACATTACTTTTGGCACTGCATAGAGCATACGACTTTGAACCGGATCAGCTGATGAACGTAGTGGAAAAGAGTAACAAATATGTGCATCAGGCAAATGAAGGAAAACCGACTATCGGCACTCTTGCACGGCAGTTGTACAATGAATGCCAGATAAAGTTGTGCGAACACGAAGTGGAAATTTTGAGAAAGCACAGTTTGTTTGAAGAGGGTGACCCATATGATTAAGATAAGCGCAATGTACAAAGATTCCGGCGGAACAAATCCGTATCACAGATGCGATGAATGTTTACGGTACCGTCCTGGAAAACATCCGAGGTGTCTGAACTACAATGGAGATGTGGATTGGAAACCAAATTACATTGCTTGCAAATTTTTCACAGATGAAAAGGAAGATGAAATCAAAGGGCAAATGGATATATTTGATTTGTTGTAAATTAAAGTAATTGATTGACTAAAAAACGCTAGAATCCATTTTATATAAGTTCACATAGAAATATATGCCTAAAATGTTTTAAAAGGATTTTGAACCTTTTCGTCAAAGAAAGGAGTGCGACATGAACAAAGCGTTATTACTGGCGTTGAACGAACACATATACCTTCAGGGACTGATCAGCAGAGAAATGAAAGAAAAAATTGATATTGAGATTCTTTCCGAAAATTAAACCAAACTATTGAGCGGAGATGAGATTGAAGGTATAATAATCTTATCTCTGCTCTTCCGACTAGAAGGGAGAACGGGGCATGAACGTTTATCGTACTAGAGAAATACTGAAAACTTGCAGCATTTTTGATTTGAAATTAAAAGTGGCTTTTTATGCAAGGGTAAGCACAGAATCAGAAGACCAGCAAGTTTCTATACACCACCAGGATGAATATTACAGAAACTTCATTGCTCAAAATAAAAACTGGGTATTTGTTGGTGCGTACATTGACAATGGAATATCGGGAATACGAACAGAGAAAAGGGACGAATTTCAACGCATGATGGCAGATGCCAAAGCCGGGAAAATTGATATGATTGCAACGAAAGAAATTACCAGATTTGCAAGGAATACGTTAGACAGTATAAGATACACAAGGGAATTACTAATGTATGGCGTATGCGTATGGTTTCAAAATGACAACATTAATACGATTGACGAAGATAGTGAATTAAGACTTACCATAATGTCCGGAATTGCCCAAGATGAATCAAGAAAACTCTCCAATCGAATAAAATTCGGACATGCACAGTCAATAAAAAATGGTGTAGTCCTCGGATCACGAATATACGGTTACATCAAGAAAGACGGAAAGCTTACAGTTGATCCCAAAACAGCTCCGATGATAAAAGAAATATTTGAAAAGTATTCTACCGGAGAATGGTCTACGTCCACTATTGAGAAATACCTGTACAAAAAAGGATATCGAAATTACAAAGGCGGAAAACTCAGCCGAGATAATATCAAAAAGATAATCAAGAATCCGAAATATAAAGGCTATTATTGCGGCGGTAAAGTAAAAGTTGTCGATATGTTCACTAAAAAGCAAGAGTTTTTGCCAGAGGACGAATGGACAATGTATAAAGATGACGGGAACCATGTTCCACAGATTGTAGATGAATCTGTATGGAATAAGGCAAATGTCATTATGCAAACACGGAGCGATGCAATCAAATCCCACAGAACGTCTTTCAAACAGAACAATTTGTTTACCGGATATATCTTTTGCGGTAATGATGGAGCACCGTACTGGATGAAGCAGCACACTATAAGAGGGCGTGAAGATGCAAGATGGGTATGCAGCTATCGCATAAAAAACGGAGCGCAAAGCTGTAACTCTTTCGGTATACGTGAGAAAGAATTAAGGGCAATGCTTGCGGACCTTATCAACAAATCTGGTGATATCCAAGCAGCTATTGAAAAATATATAAGTTTGGTCGAAAAGAACATAGACTTCAGCAACGATAGGGCTGAGATAAACCGGCTTAAAAATATGATTCTTCAGCTAGAGAAAAAGAAAGACAAACTTCTCGACCTTAATCTGGATGGAATTATAACGAACTCTGAATATCTTGAAAAAAATGAAAAATTCAAGAATGAAATCCAAGACATAAGCAATAAACTTTCCGAACTGGAATCGAAAGAAGAAGTCAATAAAGATTCCCATTTGAAATTAAAAGAAATCGGAAAGATATTAAATGATTTGCAAGGAGTTGGCCCAGAAGATATTACCAAAACGGTTTTGGGAGAATTTCTGGACAAAATAGTAATAAACCCAAAGCGCCCGCAGGAGTGCGAAATTTTGTTCTTTTTAAAGACCGGAGATGTAAAAAAAAAGTCAATAATCGAGCGGGGTAAACAGAGCTGTTCTGAATACTTTTTTTTGACCATATATCCACCTACGGATCCGTTCTGTTTGGAAGTCAGGTTTCCGTTGTATCCGTCTGTAAGCGGAACACCCAGCTCGTTTGCTACCTCATATTTGAAACGGTCAAGTGCGCCCTTTGCTTCCGGTACAACTGCTTTGTTAGAAGAAGTGTTACTTGGCATAATTCATTTCCTCCTTGGTTGTTATTTGGTTTACTGTTACATTGCTAGTATGTGAAAACCATAAAATAATACACTGGCAGTTAAAGGAAATTTAACATATAAAAATATTTCCGTTCATAAATTATACCGCAGTAAAAAAGCGAATGTATGGTTGCTTTTTGACTAGAATTGCGGTTATAATAATCTCCGCATCACATATAATATCTGTCAGACAAAAAAGTAAGGGGAGCCCGTGAAAAAGAAGCGTTATCCTACATACAAGCGAAAATATAAACGAAAAAAACAGCCCAGGCGAAAAATACTCACAGCCATTATCCTATGTGTCATCCTTGCAGTATGTAATGGCTGGATGCCGCCGCGGAGCCTGAAAGAGGTAAAAGATCAAAGCCGGATCTTCGGACAGGTATTTCTTACATATATAGAAGAAAATGCGCAGATCCTCTGGGAAGATGTTTCGGAATCCGCTTCCGATGCAGTGACAGGATTACTGAAACAATCTCAGACGAAGACAGGAGGGCAGACAGAATCTGTTTCTCTGGATCAGATTCCGGAATACAGCGGCAGTCCATATGTGGAGATCAATGGAAATATACCCTCTTTTTCTGATGAAAAAAGCGCAGGACCTGCATACGAATTTTATAGTGAACTGGATTCCCTGGGACGCTGTGGTTATGCAGAATCCAAGGTCACACCGGAGCTGATGCCTGATGAAGAGCGAGGAGCGATCGGAATGGTGAAGCCTACAGGATGGCATACTGTAAAATATGAAAATGTAGATGGCAGGTATCTGTATAATCGCTGCCATCTTATCGGATATCAGCTGACTGGAGAGAATGCAAACAGGAAAAATCTTATCACAGGAACCAGATATCTCAATGTGACGGGAATGCTTCCTTTTGAAAATGAGGTTGCAGATTACGTGCACAGTACAGGAAATCCCTGCATGTATCGTGTAACTCCGTTTTTTAAGGGAGATGAACTGGTAGCCCGGGGTGTGGAAATGGAAGCCGAATCCGTTAAAGACCAGAAGATATCTTTCCATGTTTTTGTTTATAACATACAGCCGGGAATTGAAATTGATTATACTACAGGAAACAGCTGGGAAGAATAGAGTATATGGAGTAACGCCGGGGAAAATATTAATTTTTCATGAATTTACATGAATTAAATTGCACTTTTTTGGGCGTTATGCTAGAATCAGTTACAGAGTTATATGATTTTACCTATATAAAGGGGAAAAAGGGATGTAACCCAAGGGCAGAATGGAGAGGTGAATTATGAATTTAGGAATTATTGCGCATAACAGTAAGAAAGTTCTGATTGAAGACTTCTGTATTGCATACAAGAATATCCTTGCCAAACATGAAGTATATGCAACCGGAACAACAGGAAGAAGAATTGAGGAAGCAACCAGTCTTCACGTTCACAAGTTTCTTGCCGGAAGTATAGGCGGAGACAAGCAGTTTATGGAGATGGTAGAGCGTCAGGATCTGGATATGGTGATCCTGTTTTATAACCCTGTCATGATGGACCCGGTAGAGCCGGATATCATGAGCATTGTCAAACGCTGCGACCAGTACAACATTCCGGTTGCTACAAATATTGCCACTGCGGAACTTCTGATCCTTGGACTGGCCCGCGGTGATCTGGATTGGAGATTAAATCTGAAATGAGAGTCATAGCAGGAAAAGCACGTAGATTAAACTTAAAAACCATTCCCGGAAATGAGACACGACCAACAACAGACCGTATTAAGGAAACTCTTTTTAACATTCTCCAGCCTGAAATACCTGGTTGTCGGTTTCTGGATCTGTTTTCCGGAAGCGGAGCGATCGGTATTGAAGCTCTGAGCCGTGGAGCCGAGTATGCCGTATTTGTGGAAAAAAATCCCAAAGCATGCACTTGCATCCGCGAAAATCTTTCATTTACAAAACTCACGGATGGTGGTAAACTGCTGAACATGGATGTGCTTCAGGCACTGCGTTCACTGGAAGGCGGAGAACCATTTGACTGTATTTTTATGGATGCACCATACGAACAGCATCTGGAACAACCAGTCCTTGAGTATCTGGCTGACAGCACTCTTGCAGATGAAAACACGCTGATCGTTGTGGAGGAAGATCTACATACGGATTTTTCTTATGTAGAGGACCTTGGATATCATCTGGTACGTTCCAAGGAATATAAAACCAACAAGCATGTTTTCCTAAAAAAATGAAAGAGAGACAGACATATGATAACAGCAGTATACCCGGGAAGCTTTGACCCGGCAACCTATGGCCATCTTGACATCATTAAGCGGGCAAGCATTTCATTTGACCGGGTTATAGTGGGAGTTTTGCATAATTCTGCAAAAAGTCCGTTGTTTTCTGTAGAAGAACGTGTTAAGATACTAACAAAGGCGACAAAAGATATCCCGAATGTGGAGGTGAAAGCATTCGAGGGCCTGTCAGTGAACTTTGCCAGGGAAAACCATGCCCAGGTGATTGTTCGAGGGCTTCGTGCTGTCACGGATTTTGAATATGAACTGCAGATGGCCCAGACTAATCGTGTTCTGGCACCGGATGTGGACACCGTTTTTCTTACAACCAGTCTGGAATATGCATACTTAAGCTCCACGATCATGAAAGAAGTTGCTAATTTCGGAGGAGATCTGAGCAAATTCGCTCCACGTGAGATTACGGATGCAGTCGAAGAGAAATTGAAAAAAAGAGAAACAGAGAAATAAGGAGAGTGTATTATGAGCAGCAGAATTGAACAGATTATTCAGGAGATTGAAGAGTATGTGGACAGCTGTAAATTCCAGCCTCTTTCCACTACCAAGATCGTAGTGAACAAAGAAGAGATTGAGGAGTATTTACGTGAACTTCGTCTGAAAACTCCGGATGAGATCAAACGTTATCAGAAGATCATCAGCAATAAGGATGCGATCCTTGAGGATGCTCAGGCTAAAGCTGACAGTCTGATCGCAGATGCTCAGGCCAAAGCTCAGGAACTTGTTACACAGCATGAGATCATGCAGAAAGCATATGCACAGGCAAATGAGACCATAAATGCTGCAAACAAGCAGGCTCAGGAGATTCTTGATTCTGCAACACAGGATGCAAACAGCATTCGTCTCAGTGCGATCACATACACAGATGATATGATGGCTAATATCGGTTCTGTCCTGAATCAGACACTTGAAGATGCCGGTGGTAAATACAAAGCATTTATTGATGCTCTGCAGAGCTGCCTTGAGGTTGTTAATCATAATCGTCAGGAGCTTGCACCACAGACTGCTCAGGCAGCGGCAATTTCCAATACCTTCCAGGATGATGACAGTTCTTCTATAACAAAAGAAGACGAAGATCTGTTAGACGATATCGGAGAAAACTAGGATCAGGAATATCGCACTGGCGTTCAGACATTTTGAAATAGCGTAGGGGATCAGTGACAAACTGTTTTCCAATACGCTTTTTGTCTGAGCCATGACGCAAAAGCCACCAAAAGAAGTCAGGAGCATAGAAGCAAGGTATCTGCTTTTCCATGGCAGTGGTGCGCCGGCAATCTGTTTCAGCCCGGTAGTTAGTTCCAGTGGTGCTGTGAACAGCATACAGCTTTGTGCATGAAATGGCCAGTAAAAGCTGATACTGGCGAGTATCAGTGAGAAGAGGAGAATATAGCCCCCGAGACGTGTGATGGTTTCAAATCCGTCCATGATCGAGACATCCAGGATGACTCCTATGGAGTCCTGTTGGTATGTCTCTTTTTTTATCTTGTTTACGCAGACAGAGTCCACGGTATGCCCGCGATATACAACGAAACGAAAAAACAGCATACAAAAGAGATCTGCCGCCAGAAAAGTGAGGATCATCTGTACTGCTGATATCTTATTTTTCAAGAGTATCCCGGAAAGATAGGAAATGATAAATGCGGGACTTGCATTACAGCTAAACGTAAGAAGATATTCCCCTTCTCTGCGGGAAATCTGCTGGTCTATGTACAAATCATGTGCCAGTTTGGCTCCCATAGGATATCCGCATAACAGACCCAGGATCAGAACATAGGCTCCAGCAGGTGAAAGCCCGAAAAACGTTTTCCAGAAGAAAGCAGATGGTTTCAGAAGCTTCCGGATATTTCCAGTTTTTAATAATGCTCCTGTCAGGATCAGAAATGGCAGCAGAGTGGGAATCATGATATTCAACCACAATCCAAGTCCATTTTTTACTCCGGTAAGAGCTTCTTTTGGGTGAAAAAGCAGAAAAAACAACAGGCAGATATAGAAAAATATGATTATTTTTCGTTTCATAAAAACAGGTCCTTGCTTTTTTTACAGTATATGATTATTATAAAAGACAAATGAATTTATGAAGCAGAAGGAGGCAGAATTTATGCCAGTATTAGAAAATTGTGAACCAAAGAGAGTTTTTCATTATTTTGAAGAAATCTGCAAGATTCCTCATGGTTCCAGAAATACAAAACAGATCAGTGATTTCCTTGTGGAATTCGCGAAGGATCATGGATTCAGATATGTACAGGATGAGCTGAATAATGTAGTGATCTACAAGCCAGGCACACCAGGATATGAGAATTCTCCCACAGTGATCATCCAGGGCCACATGGACATGGTATGTGAAAAACGACCGGATGTAGATCATGATTTTACAAAAGATGGTTTGAACATCTCTGTAAAAGATGGTTATATCACAGCCAACGGAACAACTCTTGGCGGTGATGATGGTATTGCAGTTGCTTATGGCCTTGCCCTTCTTGACAGTACAGATATTCCACACCCTCCTCTTGAAGTACTGCTCACTGTTGATGAGGAGATTGGTCTTCTTGGTGCAGTCGGTCTGGACTGCAGCGTGCTGAAGGGAAGAAGATTTATCAATCTGGATTCTGAAGCGGAGGGAAGTCTCTGGATCAGCTGTGCCGGCGGTCTTTCCGGTATCAGCCATATCCCTGTCCAGCGCGTAGAAGGAGAAGGAGAAAAGGTACAGGTCAAAGTCTGTGGACTTATGGGCGGACATTCCGGTGCCGAGATTGACAAGAACAGAGCGAATGCCAATAAACTTATGGGACGGTTTCTTTACGGACTTAAGAAAAAAGCGGAATATGCCCTTATTTCTCTTACAGGCGGACAGAAAGACAATGCCATTACAAGAGAGTGCATCGCAGAATTTCTTACGGATTCCGTTGCTGAGGTAAAAGCTTACGCAAAAGAGCTCCAGGAGCAGCTCCGTGAAGAATATACTGGTTCTGACGAAAACATTACTTTTGAAATAACAGAAAAGGGTACTGCAACAGCAGAGGTTCTTCATCCTACAAGTCAGGAAAAGATCGTATTTTATCTGCAGAATGTACCATTCGGAATCCAGAAAATGAGCGGAACCATCAAAGGCCTGGTGGAAACCTCCAGCAATATCGGTATCCTCCGTCTGGATAGGGACGAGCTTTTTGCAAGTTCCAGTGTAAGAAGCTCTGTAGACGCTGCATGCAGTGCATTATCTGATAAGATTGAATATCTCACAGAATTTCTTGGTGGTGACTATGAAGTACAGGGTGCATACCCGGCATGGGAGTACAGAAAGGAATCTCCATTACGAGATAAAATGGTTGCAGTTTTTGAGGAAATGTACGGACATAAGCCTGAAGTCGTAGCGATCCACGCAGGCCTCGAATGCGGGCTTTTCTATAAAAAAATGGAAGGACTGGACTGTGTATCCCTTGGACCGGATATGAAGGATATCCATACATCCGAGGAGGTTCTCAGCATTGCTTCCACAGAAAGAGTATGGAACTATCTTGTACAGGTTCTCAAAAATCTGAAAGACTGATCCTGTTCGGAGTATGTTCGAACTTTTACCCTGGAGAGACGTAAGGTTTCTCCAGGGTATTTTTATGCCCTGATAAAAAAATATTCATAAAATACAGAATTATACATATATATAGATTTGTGAATGCATCACACAAAAAGGAAAATAATTCTATATTTTTTTAATAAAAAATTGATAAACAATCCCTTTTTTTTCAAAACATATGTTATAATAAAAAATGTATGCCGCTGTCACCAAAACCAAAAAGAGACTGGCGGCAGATGATAAGGAGCGAGCAACATGGAAATACAGTTATGGCGAAGTATTTTGTGCCCTTACGAGCTGGCTGTCAAAGAACTGACAGTCAAGTTTAAACATATGATAGAAGAGTATCACGAAAATGATCGTTATTCTCCCATTGAACAAGTCAGTGGAAGAGTAAAAAGCGTTTCCAGTATCCTGGAGAAAATGCAGCGTAAAGATATCCCGATCGAACAGCTGGAAACAGAAATGGAAGATCTGGCAGGAGTACGGATCATATGTCAGTTTGAAGAAGATATCGATACCGTTGCTGCGATCATCCGAAAAAGAACAGATATGGAAGTCAAAAGTGAAAAGAACTATCTGACGCATATCAAGCAGAGCGGTTACCGGAGTTATCACATGATCCTTTATTATACAGTGGAGACTATTCATGGGCCGAAACGGCTTCAGGTAGAAATACAGATCCGTACCATGGCAATGAATTTCTGGGCAACGATCGAACATTCCCTTCAGTATAAATACAAAGGTGATATGCCTCCTCATGTAGCAGAACGTCTTAGTAAAGCATCCGATGCGATCATTTCGCTGGATCATGAAATGTCTTCTGTGCGCAATGAGATCATGGATGCCCAGAATTCATCTCAGATGCAGTCCAATCTTGTAAAGGATATTCTGAATAATATTGAAAATCTCTACCGTGTTTCCAGTGAACGGGAAGTCAGCAAAATACAGGATGAGTTCCTGCGGGTATTCAAAACCAAGGATCTGCGTCAGCTGGAACGCTTCCACAGGCAGCTGGATATCATTGCAGAGGGTTATCGTGCCCAGGCAGTCCATCACAGCATATGAACACAGGGCAGACAGTACTAATACACATACATACGAGGAATTATAAATGCAGGATTTTTTACCAGTTACAAGAGAAGATATGAAGTCAAGAGGCTGGGATGAGTTGGATTTTGTCTACGTGACAGGAGATGCCTACGTGGATCATCCGTCTTTTGGATCTGCGATCATTGGACGTCTTCTGGAAAGCAGAGGATATCGTGTAGGCATGATCCCTCAGCCTGACTGGCGAAAGAAGGAGAGCATCCAGGTGTTCGGGGAACCGCGCCTGGGTTTTCTCGTTACAGCAGGAAACATGGATTCCATGGTGAATCATTATACGGTTTCCAAAAAGCACCGAAGCACAGATGCCTATTCTCCGGGAGGAAAAATGGGATTAAGACCGGACAGGGCTTCTGTTGTATACAGCAATCTGATCCGGCAGACCTATAAACATACGCCTATCATTCTTGGCGGGATCGAAGCCAGCCTTCGAAGAATGGCACATTACGATTATTGGGAAAATAAGGTCAAGCACAGTATTCTGATCGATTCCGGTGCGGATCTGATCTCTTATGGAATGGGGGAACATTCCATCCTGGAGATCGCAGAAGCCCTGCAAAGCGGGATTCCGGTCCAGGAGATCACATATGTGGCAGGGACGGTTTTTAAAAGCCACGATATCAGCAGGGTTTACGATCCGGTGGTCCTTCCGTCATTTGAACAGGTACAGACCGATAAAAAAGCTTATGCGGACAGCTTTGCCATTCAGTACCGAAACACAGATCCATTTACAGCAAAGCCTCTGGCAGAATCTTATGGGAACCGTGGATATGTGATACAGAATCCACCATCTCAGCCTCTGACGCAGATGGAAATGGACGATGTTTACGATCTGCCTTATACAGGACGATATCATCCCATGTACCAGAAAGAAGGCGGGATTCCGGCACTGAAAGAGATCAAATTCAGTCTGACCAGCAACAGAGGATGCTTTGGAAGCTGTAATTTCTGTGCGCTGACCTTTCATCAGGGCCGTATCCTTCAGACAAGAAGTCACGATTCCATTCTGAAAGAAGCTAAAAAGATGACGGAGGATCCGGATTTTAAAGGCTATATCCATGATGTAGGAGGCCCTACGGCTGATTTTCGTTATCCTTCCTGCAAAAAGCAGCTGACAAAAGGAGTCTGCAAGGAGCGGCAGTGCCTGTTTCCTTCTCCGTGTAAGAATCTGACGGTAGACCACAAGGATTATCTTCAGCTTCTCAGAAAGGTCAGGAATATCCCAAAAGTTAAAAAAGTTTTTGTCCGTTCCGGCATTCGGTTTGATTATCTGATGGCAGACCCGGATAAAACTTTTCTTAATGAGCTTGTGAAATATCACATCAGCGGTCAGCTGCGAGTAGCACCGGAGCATGTTTCTGATGAAGTCCTGAAGTTTATGGGCAAACCCAGGCACGAGGTTTATGAGGGCTTTCTGAAGGAATATGAAAAAGCAAATGCGCGGACTGGTAAGCAGCAATATGCCGTTCCGTATTTCATGTCGTCCCATCCCGGGTGTACAATGAAGGAAGCCGTGAAGCTTGCGGAATACGTCCGTGATCTTGGATTTACGCCGGAGCAGGTTCAGGATTTTTATCCAACGCCATCAACACTTTCTACCTGTATGTATTACACAGGAATCCATCCGCTGACAGGCGAAAAGGTATATGTGCCGAAAAATCCACACGAAAAAGCAATACAGCGAGCACTGATGCAGTATAAAAATCCGGAAAATCGCGAACTGGTCCTGGAAGGACTTAAGATGACCGGACGTATGGATCTGGTCGGCTTTGGACCGAAATGTCTGATCCGTCCCAGAGAGCTTCATAAAAAAGCCAAAAAAACACAGACAAGGAGTTCGGCACATGAAAGATACCAGAAAAAGAAAAACAAAAAAAGGTGATTTCGGTTATTTTAACAGCGAAAAAAAACGAAGACTCCTGATCACCGCAGGATTATTTTCGCTTCCACTGCTCATTTTCTTTGTGGCGTGGGCCGTCAACGGAACAAGAATGACAGTCTGGACGGTTCTGACCGTAGTAGGCTGTCTGCCAGGATGTAAATCCATGGTAAGCCTGATCATGATCCTGTTACGTCATCCTATGGATGAAAAGCTCTATAAAGAGATCCGCAGGCATGCCGGTGACCTGGTCATGTCCTATGAAATGTACATGACTTTTTATGAGAAAAGCGGTTATCTGGACGCTGTTGCCGTGTGCGGAAATACAGTAGTGGGTTATACCAGTGATCCAAAAGCAGATATCGCCTACCTTGCAGAGCAGTCACAGAAAATCATCCGTAAAAACGGATATAAAGTAGATGTAAAGATCCTGAGGGACCTGAAACCCTATCTGGAACGTCTGGATTCCATGAATGAGCACAAAGAATCTTTGAGAAACGGGATTAAATTCACGCCGGATGAGCGATACCCGGATCTTTCCAGGGAAGAACTGATCAAACATACGATCCTGGCAATCTGTCTGTAGGAGCATTATATAATGAAAGAATTTATCATTAACGAAAACGAGGCCGGACAGCGTTTTGACAAATATCTGGCCAAGCTTCTTCGTGAAGCTCCAAAGAGCTTTTTCTATAAAATGATGAGGAAAAAAAATATCACGCTCAATGGAAAAAAAGCCACCGGGAATGAAAAGCTGTTTTCAGGAGATCATGTAAAACTGTTTTTAAGTGATGAAACATTTGAAAAATTCAGCGGAAATGATTCTGCTCCACGGGCACATTATGCTCTGGATATCATTTACGAGGATGAAAATATCCTGTTGATCAACAAACCGGCAGGAATGCTTTCTCAGCCTGCTGATGACGGAACCCCTTCACTGGTAGAATATCTGACTGGCTATCTTCTGAAAAATGGCTCTCTTACAGAGAATGATCTGAGAACCTTTCGTCCTTCCGTATGCAACCGCCTTGACCGCAATACCAGCGGACTTATAGCGGCAGGCAAAAGCCTTTCTGGTCTGCAGGAACTTTCAGGGATGTTCAAGTCCAGGGAACTTCATAAATATTACCTCTGTCTTGTGGAGGGAGTTTTAAAAGAAGAAAGATATATCAAAGGTTATCTGGCAAAAGATAAAAAAAGCAACAAAGTAACCATCTATAAACAAGAGAAAGAAAATGCCCTGCCAGTGGAAACAAAGTATTATCCGTTGGGGACCAATGGAACCCGTACCCTTCTTAAGGTTGAACTGATCACAGGACGTGCACATCAAATCCGAGCTCACCTTGCTTCGGAGGGACATTCGATTGTTGGTGATCCCAAATATGGAAAAGCCGATAAAAAACTGAAAGGACAGCTGCTTCATTCTTTTCGAATGGAGTTTCCATCTATGAAAGGAAGCCTGTCATATTTATCCGGGAAGGTCTTTACGGCACCGCTTCCGGAAATCTTTCTCAGAACACTAAAAGAGGAAAAGTTGGAGGAGAGTTATTATGAAAATCTGGAATGAAATATGGGATTACGTCAAGATGATCATCATCGTGGTAGTTGTAGTCCTGGTTATCAACAATGTAGTACTGATCAATGCAAAGATCCCGTCAGAATCTATGGAAAATACCATTATGACCGGAGATCGTATCTTTGGCTATCGTCTGGCCTATGGTCTGAATATGGATGTATTTGGTCACGAGATCTCAAAAAAATGGAAAGATCCAGAACGCTTTGACATTGTGATCTTCAAATATCCGGATGATGAGTCCCAGCTGTTCATCAAACGTATCATCGGTCTTCCCGGAGATAAAGTAGAGATCAAAGATGGTAAAGTTTATATCAATGATTCAGAGACACCTCTGGATGATTCCTTTGTGTCGGAAACTCCTCTTGGAAGCTTCGGACCATACGAAGTACCGGAAAACTGTTACTTTATGATGGGAGACAACCGTAACAATTCCAAGGATTCCCGATACTGGCAGAATACATATGTACAGTTTGATCAGATCGTCGGAAAAGCGGAGATCCGTTATTTCCCATCCATCAAACTTCTAAATTAAAGGGCAGACTTTATGGCAACATGGAACAGCAGAGGACTTCGTGGTTCTACTCTGGAGGAACTTATCAATCGTACCAATGAGCAGTACAGGGAAAAGGGACTGGCCCTCATCCAGAAAATTCCGACACCTATCACTCCGGTTAAAATGGATAAAACCTCCCGGCATATCACGCTGGCATATTTTGAACAGAAAAGTACCGTAGATTATATCGGAGCAGTACAGGGAATCCCTGTCTGCTTCGATGCAAAAGAATGCTGTGTAAAAACTTTTCCCCTTGCGAACATTCATCCTCATCAGGTAGCATTTATGGATGAGTTTGAAAAGCAGAAGGGGATTGCTTTTTTTCTGATCTATTTCAGCGCAGATAATGTTTTTTATTATCTTACCCTTCGTAAGCTGAAGGAATTCTGGAAAAGGATGGAAGATGGCGGGCGAAAAAGTTTTCGTCGGGAAGAGCTGGACGAGGAATTTTATCTTTCCGGAAAAAATGGATTTCTGGTTCCTTATCTGGAAGGGATCCAGAAAGATCTGCAATTACGGGATTGACTTTTGGAAAGGTTTCCTATATAATCAAATTTAAGTTTTTCTGTGGTAGCATGGTAGCGAATTAAAGTGGAACGCAGAAAATCTCAAAACGTGTTACGGAGGAAATGAACATGCAGCGTATTTTTCATACACCTGAAGGTGTGCGGGACATTTATGGAGAGGAATGCAGCCGCAAAAAACGGCTCCAGAGGGAGCTCCACCAGGTGTTTTCAAGATATGGATATGAAGATATAGAAACACCGGGATTTGAGTATTTTGAAGTGTTCAGCAATGAAGTAGGAACGATCCCATCCAAGGATTTATATAAATTTTTTGACAGAGAGGGAAACACACTTGTCCTCAGACCTGACTTTACACCGTCTGTTTCCAGAGCATGTGCAACTTATTTTGATCCGGAAAAAGGACCTGTAAGGCTTTGTTATACCGGAAATACATTTATCAACAATTCCAGTTACAGAGGTCAGATGAAGGAAAATACTCAGATGGGTGTTGAGCATATGGGAGATGATTCTGCAGCAGCAGATGCTGAGATCCTTGCTATGACCGTGGAGTGTCTGAAGGCAGCAGGACTTACCGAATTCCAGGTTAGCGTAGGCCAGGTAGATTATTATAAATCCCTGCTTGCAGAGGCAGATCTGGAGCCGGAGATAGAAGAGCATCTTCGTGAGCTGATCTCTCAGAAGAATTATTTTGGTGTGGAAGAGCTTCTTAAGGGACAGAATTTAGGCGATAACCTTTCCAAGGCTTTTGCTGAACTGCCTCAGATGTTCGGTTCAGCAGAAGTGCTGGAAAAAGCAAAAAAGCTCACCTCCAATCCGGAAGCACTTTCTGCAGTAAAACGACTGGAAGAAATTTATGAGATCCTGAAAGTATACGGCTGTGAGAAATACATTGCTTTTGATTTTGGAATGCTCAGTAAGTTCCGTTATTATACAGGGATCATTTTCCAGGCTTATACATATGGAACCGGTGAACCCCTGATCAAAGGCGGACGCTACAACGAATTGATGAAGCATTTCGGAAAACCGGCTTCTTCCATTGGATTTGCCATTGTGGTCGATAACCTGATGCTCGCGCTTTCCAGACAGAAGCTGACCGTTCCGGCTGGCGATAAAACCATTGTGATCACTTATGATCCGGGAAATCTGAAAAAAGCGATTCAGGAAGCAATGGCGCTTCGAAATAAAGGTAAAAAAGTGGCATTGTGCCCGGCAAAGGAGGAGCAGGACTGATGAGATATCTTACATTTGCCCTCACAAAAGGGCGTCTGGCCAGCAAAACACTGGATATGTTTGAGAAGATCGGTATTACATGTGAGGAGATGCGTGACAAAGATTCCCGAAAGCTGATCTTTACCAATGAGGAACTGAAGCTGAAGTTTTTCCTTGCAAAAGGTCCGGATGTGCCGACTTATGTAGAGTATGGTGCAGCAGATATCGGTATCGTAGGTAAGGATACCATTCTGGAAGAAGGAAGAAAGCTATATGAGGTTATGGATCTTGGATTTGGAGCATGCCGCATGTGCGTATGCGGCCCTGAAAGCGCCAGAGAAGTCCTGAATAACAATCAGCTGATCCGTGTAGCTACAAAATATCCAAATATTGCAAAGGATTACTTCTATAACAAAAAGCATCAGACTGTGGAGATCATTAAGCTGAACGGTTCCATCGAGCTTGCACCGATCGTAGGACTTTCCGAGGTTATCGTGGATATCGTGGAAACCGGAAGCACCCTTCGCGAGAATGGCCTGAAGGTGCTGGAAGAAGTCTGCCCGCTGTCTGCACGTATGGTAGTCAATCAGGTCAGCATGAAAATGGAAGATGAACGGATCCGCAAACTGATCACAGAACTTCGAGGTGTGATCAAATAAACTGAATAACAGATGAACCTCCAAAATACAGAAAGAAGGCAGAATTTATTATGCGTAAGGTAAAACTCACCAAAGAATCTACAAAAGATATTCTGGAAACTCTCTTAAAAAGAAGCCCTAATAATTATGGAAAATACGAGGATGCAGTAGCAAATATCCTTGCCAAAGTAAAAGCAGAGGGAGATACCGCGTTATTTGCATTTACCAGAGAATTTGATAAAGTCGAAGTGACAAAGGATACGATCCGTGTAACCCCTGAGGAGATCGAGGAAGCATACAAGCTGGTAGATCCTTCCCTGATCGATGTGATCAAAAAAGCATTGGTGAATATCCGCAGCTATCACGAAAAGCAGCTTCAGAACAGCTGGTTCACAAGCACAACAGACGGAACCATGCTTGGTCAGAAGGTAACCGCTCTGAACTGTGTAGGTGTTTACGTTCCCGGTGGAAAGGCTGTATATCCGTCTTCCGTGCTGATGAATATCGTTCCTGCAAAAGTTGCCGGTGTTGACCGTATTGTAATGACAACACCTCCTGGAAAAGACGGAAAAGTAAATCCAAGCACACTTGTTGCTGCCAACGAAGCCGGAGCAGATGAAATCTATAAAGTGGGTGGTGCACAGGCCATCGGAGCACTTGCATATGGAACCGAGAGTATTCCAAAGGTTGACAAGATCGTAGGACCCGGAAATATTTTTGTTGCGCTTGCAAAAAAGGCAGTTTATGGATACGTAAGCATTGATTCTATTGCCGGCCCAAGCGAGATCCTCGTTCTTGCAGATGAGACTGCAAATCCTCGTTATATTGCAGCAGATCTTCTTTCTCAGGCAGAACATGATGAGATGGCATCTGCGATCCTGATCACAACAAATGAGGAATTTGCAGATCAGGTAGATAAAGAAGTCAGAGGTTTTGTTGAGGTACTTTCCAGAAAAGCCATTATTGAGAAATCCCTGGAGAACTTTGGTTATATCCTGATCGCAGAAGATATGGACGAGGCCATTGAGGCTGCCAATGAAATTGCTTCTGAACATATGGAGATCGTCACAAAGAATCCTTTTGAAGATATGATGAAGGTACGAAATGCAGGTGCGATCTTTATCGGAGAGCACAGCTCTGAACCCCTTGGAGATTATTTTGCAGGACCAAACCATGTGCTTCCTACCAATGGAACTGCCAAATTTTTCTCCGCACTTTCTGTAGATGATTTTATCAAAAAATCCAGTATTGTATATTATTCCAGGGAAGCACTCCGAAAGATCCACAAGGACATTATCCAGTTTGCCACATCGGAACAGCTGACTGCACACGCAAATTCCATTGCAGTCCGTTTTGAGGAAGAGGACAAGGAGAACGAATAATGGCAAGAGAAGCACTGATCGAAAGAAACACAAAAGAAACGCAGATACGTCTGCAACTGAATATTGATGGAACAGGAAGTTCCGATATTGATACAGGCATTGGCTTTTTTGACCATATGCTGGACGGTTTTACGCGCCATGGACTGTATGATCTTACGCTGAGAGTCCACGGTGATCTGAATGTAGATGATCATCACACCATTGAAGATACAGGGATCGTCCTTGGAAACGCTATCCGTGAGGCAGTTGGCGACAAAAAAGGAATCAAACGTTACGGCAGCTGTATCCTTCCTATGGATGAAGTGCTTGTGCTCTGCGCAGTAGATCTTTCCGGAAGACCTTATCTTGGATGGGATGCAGCGTTTTCTACGGAAAAAATAGGAGATATGGCTACAGAGATGGTAAGGGAATTCTTTTATGCAGTATCCTATTCCGCAGCAATGAATCTTCACATCAAGGTTCTTTCCGGAGGAAACAGCCATCATGTGGCAGAGGCCATGTTTAAAAGCTTTGCGAAAGCCCTTGATGCAGCAACACAGTACGATTCCCGGATCACAGACGTGCTTTCTACCAAGGGAAGCCTCTGATACAGAAGGAGACCACTTATGAACAAACAGTTGATCCCATGCCTTTATCTTCATTCAGAAAAGGCGGTAACCGGATTTGGACAGAGAAATCTTTTCGGAGACGGAAATGTAGAAACACTTGCAAAATTTTACGGTGACAATGGGGCAGATGAGCTTCTGGTATTTGACTTTTCTTCCGCAGATGCAGAGCATGACCGTGCGATCGGAAAAATCCGTGATATCTGTCAGGTATCTGAGATCCCGGTGATCGCAGCGGGAAATATCAAACGTATGGAAGATGTAAAAAAGCTGATCTATGCGGGATGTGCCAAAGTTGTACTGAATTTTTCGAAAGAGAATAATATCAAGCTTCTGGAAGAAGTATCCCGGCGCTTTGGAAAAGAGCGTATGATGATCAGCATCTCTGATCTGAGAGAATTCACAGAAAATCAGGATCTGATCGAAACATATGCAGACACTGTTCTGGCTTTGGACACTGTCGAAAATGAAATTGCAGAGATTTCTCAGATTTCCATTGTTCTTCATACCGATGAAAACAGATCTGAGAACGTTCTGGAGCTTTTAGGAGAACCAGCTGTGTCCGGACTTTGCGGTGCTTATGTAAGCAGTCTTGAAAATGATCTGCATACATTTAAGGAAACCTGCGAAGAAGCCGGAATTCCGGTAAACACATATAAAAGTAATATTGCATGGTCGGACTTTAAATTAAACAGTGACGGAATGGTTCCGGTTATTGTCCAGGATTACCGGACGGATGAAGTACTGATGCTGGCCTATATGAATGAGCTTGCTTTTAACACAACATTGAAGCTTGGAAAAATGACATACTGGAGTCGCAGCCGGAATGAGCTCTGGACCAAAGGTCTGACATCCGGACACGTACAGTATGTAAAGTCTCTTACTATTGACTGTGATAATGATACGATCCTTGCCAAAGTGGAGCAGATTGGCGCAGCCTGCCATACAGGAAACCGTACCTGTTTCTTCAAACCGCTGCTGAAAAAAGAGTACGATGATACCAACCCACTTCACGTGTTCCAGAATGTGTATGATGTGATCACTGACCGAAAAGAACATCCAAAGGAAGGTTCCTATACCAATTATCTTTTTGATAAGGGAATTGACAAGATTTTGAAAAAAGTCGGTGAAGAATGCACAGAGATCGTCATTGCAGCCAAAAATCCAGATAAAGAAGAGATTAAATACGAAATTTCAGATTTTCTTTATCATATGATGGTACTTATGGTGGAAAAAGGAGTCAGCTGGGAAGAAATCACCAAAGAATTGGTAAAAAGATAAATTATATATCATTCAGGAAAAAAGCTTTTGTACGTCGGATCAGAATGAACGGTTACGAAAGCTTTTTTCTGTTTTCCCGGAATCTTAAAAGAATATGTACAATTTCGGTTAGGCATGATATACTTATCGTCAAAAGTGCGGAAATATAAAAAAGGAAAAGGGAAACAACCAATGATCAAAATTGATGACTGGGTGATTGAAAAAGGAGAGAAGGCACAGGGGAAAATTAAGATCACAGGATACGGCATAGCAATGCCGGCAACTGTGATATGCGGAGTGAAAGACGGACCGACGATACTGATCACAGCGGGAATACACAGTGCGGAGTATGTAGGAATCCAGGCGGCAATGGAACTTGCAAAAGAATTTCAACCGGAAGAACTGAAGGGAAATGTGATCATCGTTCCACTGGTCAATGTCAGTGGCTTTGAGCATCGCACCATGAGTCTGGTCTATGAGGATGGCAAGAACCTGAACCGCGTTTTCCCCGGAGATCCTGAGGGAACAGCTGCAGATCGTATTGCCTATGCTATAGTGACAAAGCTTTTTTCCATAGCAGATTATTATATCGACCTGCATAGCGGAGATGGGTTCGAACAGCTTCATCCCTATGTTTATTATGTAGGGGTTGTAGATGAAAAGACAGCAGAGAAATCATTACATATGGCACGGCATATCGGCGTAAAATATGTGGTCCGTTCCACAACCGCCACAGGTGGCGCCTACAATTATGCTTCTTCTCTTGGAATTCCAAGTATTCTCATCGAAAGAGGCGGACACAGCTACTGGACCTGGGAGGAAGTAGAACAGGATAAAAGAGACGTCCGTCACCTTGTTTTTCATCTCCAGGGAAAGAAATGTCATGGTCTGAAGCATTACCGTCAGATGCTTCTTGAAAATGTAGTCTATGAATATGCGCCGTATACCGGATGCTGGTATCCATCCAAGAAGCCTGGAGAGTACTTCTTTAAGGGAGAAGAATTGGGTGAACTGAGAGATTACTATGGAAATTTACTTTACACATCTATTGCAACTGAAAACGGAGTCGTACTTTATCAGACAGCCAGTCTGAACATTATTGAAGACGGACCAATGATCGCATATGCAGCGATCACGGAGACTCTGACCTGATAGTAAACAACCTTTTCAGAACGCTTCTGTCTGAAATCATATTGAAACAGTAAGAAAACCGGGTTTTACCATTTGCTATTCTATTTGTAAAAATAGCGAGGTAAAATCCGTGTTTTTTTAGCAGATCAGATAAATCCAATTGTCAAATCCCCCATGGGGGATATATACAATTCAAGCATCTTTAACAAAATTTATGAGTTTTCTAAAAATATAACATTTTTCCATAGACATAAACTATAGTTTTATCATATAATGTTTCAGTAATTTGACAGCATTTGCTGATTTTCACATCAGCCGTTGTAAGTTCTGAGAGGATTAATAGGGAAACCGGTGTAAATCCGGTACGATCCCGTCACTGTAAGGGGAAATCCTCAGACAAAGTACCACTGGTCGAGTGCGTGAGAAATAGACCGGGAAGGTGTCTGAGGGTAAGGATCCTAAGTCAGGAGACCTGCTTGCAATTGTTTTAAAATGATTCTTACGGAAGATAGGAAGCATATTTATTTTGTGTGCCCGTATTTCGTCACGGGCTTTTTTCGTGCAAATTTTCTAAAATTCCATGCATATTCTGCATATTAAGAATCCAATAGTTTCTTTTATCTAACTAAATTAAAACGGCAATGTTAAAATCGCATCAAATGAGGAAAGGAGTAAAACGTGACAAAGAAACAAGTAGGAAAAAGATTTCTCCAGATCATCATTGTATTATTTGGAATCAGCTTTTTCACATTTGGACTGACCTACCTGTCACCTGGTGATCCTGCGGAGATCATGCTGACAGAGTGTGGTAATCTTCCTACACCAGAGCTTCTGGAACAGACAAGACATGAGCTTGGCCTTGATCAGCCCTTTCTCGTGCAGTATGGTTCCTGGCTGAAGGGTGTTGTTACAGGAGATATGGGACAGTCCTATTCTTTCAAAATGCCGGTAACAGATAAACTGGTATCCTGTTTCTGGCCGACGCTGAGGATGTCGTTGCTGGCACTTCTGATGATGGTCATTATTTCCATACCGCTTGGAATCCTGGCCGCTGTATATCAGAACAAATTCCCGGATTATTTTGTGAGAGGAATTACCTTTGTGGGAGTATCTGTTCCAAGCTTCTGGCTGGGCCTGATCCTTCTCAGCATCTTTGGTGTTCAGCTTCGCTGGATCAATGTTGCAGGAGGCAGTACGGATTTTAAATCCATGATCCTCCCGGCGCTGACTCTTGCACTTGCCATGTCTGCAAAATATACCAGACAGGTAAGAAGTGCAGTGCTGGAGGAACTTCATCAGGATTATGTCACAGGTGCAAGAATGCGTGGAATCAAGGAAAGCGTCATTCTCTGGAAACACGTCCTTCCTAATGTTATGCTTCCGCTGGTAACGCTGTTGGGACTTTCCCTTGGAAGTCTTCTGGGAGGTACTGCAGTTGTAGAGATCATTTACAACTGGCCTGGAATGGGAAATATGGCAGTAAAGGCGATTTCCTGTCGTGACTATCCTCTTGTACAGGGCTATGTACTTTGGATCGCGATCCTGTACATGTGCATCAACCTGCTTGTGGATCTGTCCTATACTTATCTCGATCCAAGACTTAAGGAGGATAGATAATTGAAAAAGGTATTACGAACATTCAAAGAAAATAAACAGTTCACTCTTTTCTTCATTCTGGGTCTCGTGGTGATCGGAATTGCGATCTTTGCGCCGCAGCTCTCACCATATGATCCACTGAATGCAGTTATGACCGAATCACTGCAGGAGCCAAGCTCCGCTCATCCGTTCGGAACGGATAAGCTTGGACGAGATCTTCTTTCCCGTGTTATCTTCGGAACAAGAACCTCTCTGATCATGACCTTATGTCTGGTTGCAGTGATCTTTGTCATCGGTACATTTTTAGGAGTTATTGCCGGATATTTCGGCGGCGTTGTGGATGCAGTGATCATGCGTATCGCAGATATGATGATCTCCTTCCCTGGGCTTGTACTGGCCATTGCCATTGCCGGTATGCTTGGACCAAACCTGGTCAATGCCGTTATTTCCATTGCGGCTGTAAGCTGGACAAAATATGCCCGTCTTGCACGAAGTATGGTCTTGAAAGTCAAGAAGAGTCTTTACATAGAGGCAGCTATAGTAAACGGAACAAAGACCTGGAAAATTCTTCTTGTACACATTCTTCCCAACATGGTAACCCAGATGGTGGTAACTGCGGCAGCAGATATCGGAACTATGATGCTGGAGCTGGCTTCCCTTTCATTCCTGGGATTTGGTGCAACTGCGCCGACACCGGAGTGGGGACTGATGCTGAATGAAGGAAGAACCTACATGGCAAAGGCGCCATGGCTTATGATCTACCCTGGTATCGCTATCGTGATCTGTGTTGTTGTTTTCAACATGCTTGGAGACAGCATCCGTGATGTACTGGATCCGCGCCAGGATCAATAAAACAACTCTGTAACAAACCAACACCATATGATCAGTATATTATCTTTAGGAGGATGAAATGAGAAATAATGTAGTTAAAAAAGTGCTGGCTGCTACACTTGCATGTATGATGACTTTTTCCATGACAACAGTGGCTCAGGCAAAGGGTGACAAAAAAAGTGATAAGGAAATCACCATCGGAGTAACAAGCTTTGCAGATACACTGGAGCCGACAGAGCAGTATTTCAGCTGGGTTGTATCCCGTTATGCGATCGGCGAGTGTCTTACAAAATTCGATGAGAACGGTGAGATCGTTCCATGTCTTGCGGAAGAGTGGGAAAACAGTGACGATGGAAAAACATGGACCTTCAAGATCCGTGAGGGCGTAAAATTCTCCAACGGTGACGATATGACACCGGAGATGGTAAAAGCCTCCATCGAACGTACCGCTGAAAAGAGTGACCGTGTTCCGGAATTCTTTGATCTCGACAGCCTCGAAGTTGACGGACAGAACCTGATCTTCCATCTGAACAGAGCAAATGCAAACATGGCCGGATGCCTTGCAGACCCGCTGTTTCTGATCGTAGATACAAATGTAGATGATTCTACATTTGCCATGGAAGGACCGATCTGTACAGGACCTTACGCAGTAGAATCTTTCAGCCCGACGGATTCCTGTATCGTAGTAAAAAATGAGAACTACTGGGATGGAGAAGTTCCCCTTGATAAAGTTACACTGAAATGTGTGGATGACCAGACAACACGTTCCATGGCTCTTCAGACAGGTGAGATCGATATCGCTTACAACCTGAAAACAGAGAACCTGGTTGAGTTTGAGGGAAATGACAATTACGACATCCAGGAGCTTCAGTCTCTTCGTTCCACCTATGCATTCATGAACCAGAACGAGGATCATGCACTCAGCGATAAGGCTCTTCGCCAGGCACTTCTTCGTGGTCTTGACAAGGAAACATACTGCAACACTCTTCTCGAGGGTGGTGCAACAGCTGGTAAAGCACCGGTTCCTCCAACACTTGACTTTGGATTCGATGATCTGAAGGATGAGAATTCCTATGATCCGGACAGCGCAAAGAAGATCCTTGATGAGGCCGGATACAAAGATGTTGACGGTGACGGATTTGTAGAAACTCCTGACGGAGATCCTCTTGTTCTTGATTTTGTTATCTACACAAGCCGTGCCGAGCTTGGTGTATACGCACAGGCAGCACAGGCCAGTCTGAAGGAGATCGGTATCAACGTAAACCTGAACACAGTAAGTTATGAGACACTTCTTGACATGAGAGATTCCGGTCAGTATGACCTTCTGATCTGGAACGTGCTGGTAGCAAACACTGGAGACCCTGAGAACTACTTAAGAGAGAACTGGTACAGCTCCTCTGCAAACAATACTGCAGGATACAATAACCCGGAGGTTGACAAGCTTCTTGACGAGCTTGCGCAGACATTTGATGAGGACAAGAGAAAAGATCTCATCATCGATATTCAGCAGGATATCATGGATGATGCTGCAACTGTATTCTTTGGTTATGAGACAACCTACCTCTTCTCCAACAAAAAGGTAACAGGTGTTAAGATGTATCCGATGGATTACTACTGGCTGACAAAGGATATCACTCTTGCCGAGTAAAGGAGCGCTTATTTATGCTTGAGATCAAGGATCTTTCCGTTCAGTACGGAAAACAGGCACCTACCATTGAACATTTCAACCTTTCCATGAAGAAGGGGGAGATCATCAGTGTGGTAGGCGAGAGTGGAAGTGGAAAAACAACCGTGATCCGTGCTGTCCTCGGCGCACTTGCCGGAGGTGGCCGGGTCAGCACCGGAGATATTCAGTTTCACGGACATTCTCTGCTTTCCAATACAAAGGATGAATGGAGAAATTTAAGGGGTACCCGCATTTCCATGATCTTCCAGGACTGCGGCGGAACCCTGAACCCTATCCGTAAGATTGGAAGTCAGTATGTGGAATATATCTGTACACATACGGATATATCCAAAGCAGAAGCATGGAAGAAGGGATGCTCCATGCTTCAGAAAATGCGTCTTCCTGACGCGGAAAATATCATGAAAAGTTATCCTCACCAGCTTTCCGGTGGTATGCGCCAGCGAGTTGGTATTGCCATGGCCATGACTTTTAACCCGGAGCTGCTTCTTGCAGATGAGCCGACCAGTGCGCTGGATGTTACCACACAGGCACAGATCGTACGCCAGATGATGGAGCTCCGTGATGATTTCGGAACCGGTATCATCATTGTTACCCATAACATTGGCGTAGCAGCCTATATGGCTGATCAGCTTGTTGTTATGCAGAACGGAAAAGTTGTGGATCAGGGAACACGAGATGAGGTCATGGAGCATCCGACCAGTGACTATACAAAGAAACTGCTGGCTGCAGTGCCGGAAATGGAGGGACAGCGTTATGTTTAATGAATCCGATATCGTACTCAGTGCAAAACATATCGTAAAACAGTTCCCGGCTTCCGGCGGCAGAACTTTAACAGCCTGCAACGATGTGAACCTGAACGTTTATAAAGGAAAAACTCTGGGAATCGTAGGAGAAAGTGGCTGCGGTAAATCAACCTTTGTCCGCATGGTCATTTCTCTTGACAAGCCGACCAGCGGAGAGATCCTTTACCATGGAAAAAACCTCTCTGATCTTTCCAAAAAAGAAACCTGGCTGAACCGTCAGAACATGCAGATGGTATTCCAGGATCCGCTGGCGTCCTTTGACCCCAAAATGAAGATCGTGGATATTCTCACAGAACCCCTGATCAATTACGGAAAACTGAAAAGAAGCGAAAAGGAATCCAAGGCTAGAGAACTTCTGAAAATGGTAGAGCTTCCTGAAGATTTTACAGACCGCTATCCACATAACATGAGTGGCGGACAGCGTCAGCGTATCAGTATTGCCCGGGCACTTTCCCTGGAACCGGAGATCCTGGTGTGCGATGAGGCTACCTCTGCACTTGACGTTTCCGTACAGGAGTCCGTGATCCGGCTTCTGGTACGTCTCCAGAAGGAGAAAAACATCAGCATGCTTTTTATCTGCCATGACCTGGCTCTGATCCGTTCCTTTGCCCATCAGATTGCTGTCATGTACCTCGGGAATATCGTGGAGGTAATCCCGGGAGAGGATGTTACGGAAAAGTCTCTTCATCCATATACACAGGCTCTTCTGGGGGCACAGTTTTCCATTCATATGGATCAGAACAAAAAGATCGAGAGCATCGAAAGTGAGGCCCCCAGCCCTCTGGATGTTCCTCATGGCTGTCCATTCCAGAATCGTTGCGAACACTGCATGGAGAAATGCAGGACGATCCGTCCTGTGCTCACAGAAGTAGAGTCCGGACATGAAGTAGCCTGCCATTATGTAACGGAAAAATAAAGAAATGCACAAAACAGTATGATTTTTAAAAACTTTAAAGTACTGGGCATTCTGTTGTTGCTGCTTGCCGTTTTTACAGTTGGCGGAAAAAAGTTTCTGCTGCTGTCGAAGACGGAGATATCCAATATACAATAGGTGTTGTAGTATATAATCAAGACAGCCCGGAAATGAACATGTTCATGAATTATTACAGAGAATACATCGCGCTGACAGGTGGTTCCTCCGTAGGAAACTACATGCATCTTCAGAAAACGATCGGTGTTCTGAAAGCTCTGGCTGAGAAGGATGGGCTGACTTATTCCGAGGATGTTGAGAAGCTTGCATATACAGTGGAAGATGTGCAGAGGCGTATGGAAAAAAATAAACAGAGATTTTGAAAAAGAGCTGGGCCGCCTTATATGGTTCAGCCCTTTTTCTTCATATAAAATACTTTTTTATGTAAAAAAACGAAAAATCCTCTTTACTTTCTAAAGTTAATATAATAAAATCTATAAATATGTGTAAAACTGGTTTAAAAGCAGAAAGCATGGGGATGCATAAGCAAAATCCCTCATGTTTTGTGATTTTAAAGCAGAAACATGGAAGGGAGAGAAACAATGACAACAGCACATATTTGTATAATGGCAGCCATTATCGTCTATCTGGGTGCAATGATCTTTGTAGGTTATCTTTGCTCCAAGAACAATAATGACAGTTCTGATTTCTATCTTGGAGGACGAAAGCTTGGACCACTTGTCACAGCTATGAGTGCAGAGGCTTCTGACATGAGCAGCTGGCTTCTGATGGGCCTGCCGGGACTTGCTTATCTTACCGGTATTGCAGATGCAGGCTGGACAGCCATTGGCCTTGCGATCGGAACTTACGTAAACTGGAGGATCGTGGCAAAAAGAATCCGCCGCTACACACATGTGGCAGGAAATTCCATTACATTGCCATCCTTTTTCAGTAATCGTTACAGAGATGAGAAAAAGATCCTGCAGTCTATCGGAGCGATTTTTATCGTGATCTTTTTTATTCCGTATACAGCTTCCGGATTTGCAGCCTGTGGTAAACTTTTTGCAAGTCTCTTCGGTGTAAAATATCTGCCAGCTATGATCATCAGTGCACTGGTCATCGTTGGATACACCACACTGGGAGGATTCCTGGCAGCATCTACCACGGACTTTATCCAGAGTATCATCATGTCCATCGCTCTTGTGATCGTATTTGTATTCGGGATCAGCACAGCAGGTGGTATTGAAGCAGTTGCAGACCATGCAAGATCACTGCCCGGATATCTGACTATGTTTACTACATATGATCCAACAACCGGAACAGAACAGGCATATCCACTGCTTAATATCATTTCCATGCTTGCATGGGGACTTGGATATTTCGGAATGCCGCATATTCTTCTTCGTTTCATGGCGATCGAAGACGAAGAGAAGCTTACACTTTCCAGAAGAGTAGCAACTACATGGGTAGTGATCTCACTGGCAGTAGCAGTACTGATCGGTGTGGTAGGACTTGGAATGACAGCAGCAGGAGAGTTTGACCTTCTGGAAGGCTCCGCATCTGAGACAATTATCGTTCAGATCGCAGATCTTCTCAGTAAACATGGTGTAATTGCAGCAATCCTTGCAGGACTCATCCTTGCAGGAATCCTGGCATCCACCATGTCAACTGCAGATTCTCAGCTCCTGGCAGCATCCTCAGCAGTTTCTTCCGACCTTCTCGGAAGTATCCTGAAGGATAAAGAAACAAAAAAAGAAAGCATGGTAGCCGATAAGATCACGCTTCTTCTCATCGCAGTAGTAGCCATGTTTATTGCCCGCGACCCGAACAGCTCTGTGTTTACTATCGTATCCTTTGCCTGGGCAGGCTTCGGAGCCGTATTCGGCCCGGTGGTACTTCTGGCATTATTCTGGAGACGTTCCAACTGGCAGGGAGCCCTGGCAGGAATGATCTGCGGCGGTTCCATGGTATTTATCTGGAAATACGGAATCAGCACGCTCGGCGGCGCCTGGGGAATCTATGAACTTCTTCCCGCATTCCTGGTGGCTATTGCAGCAAACATCATCGTCAGCCTCATTACCAAGGCACCATCCAAAGAGATCACCGACGAATTCGACCTGGTAAACCAGAAATAAAATATTTTTCGATAATAGTCAATAATTCACACTGATACAAAACAAGCCCGATACAGATTGTAGTAAAGATATCTGTATCGGGCTTGTTATCTTTTTATTATTTAATAAATAAAGTCACACCGCCAAAGTTTTTCCCTCAAGCTTTTTTAACAACTGCTCCATTGTTAAATTCAACACCGGATGCCGAAGATACGGTGCAATCTCCACCATAGGCTTCAAAACAAAATCCCTGTTTTCCATATCAATATGAGGCACATGTAGTTCCACTGTATCAATGATCTCATTATCGTAAAACAGAATATCCAGATCCAGTGTCCTTGGTCCCCAGTGAATGATCCTTTTCCGGTCCGCAGCCTGTTCCAGCACATGCAGCCTGTCAAGAAGCTCCTCCGGAGAAAGCAGCGTCCGGACTCTTAAGGCTCCGTTGAGAAACTCATCCTGCTCCACATCCCCGTAAGGCTCCGTTACAAGATACTCGGAAACCTTTTCAACAACAATCTCTTTCATATCCCGAAGACCCTGGATCGCATTGTCCAGGTATTTCTTCTTATCCCCCATATTGGAACCAAAAGCAATATAAGCCGTATGCCAGCCTCGGGTAATTTCCACAGCAACGGTTTTCAGCGGAAGGCCTACCGGAGCCCAGGGCTTTTCAATACGGAGGGTGATCTTTTTAAGAAGAGGGAGTGAAAGCAGCAGCGTCTCTGCCAGATTCTCCACAGCAGCCTCCAGAAGTTTATAAGTATTTTTCTGAAGAAAATCGGTGATCATATGACTGACTTCTCCATAATTGATGGAAGCAGAAAGATCATCTGTCAGCCCTGCCGGACGTGTTTCTGTATACATAACAGCAGAAACAACAAATTTCTGTCCGAGAGCTGTTTCTTCCGGAAACACGCCATGGTTTGCAAAAATCTCAAGATCTCTGATTTCGATTTTATCCATCAGTTCCTCCTAACGTCCCAGAATAGCTTCTGTCATCTGGATGACGCGTTTATTTTCTTTGATGTCATGAACACGGACAAATGCACAACCCTTCATAACACCGATCACCGATGTGGCAAGAGTTCCCTCTACACGCTGATCTACAGGAAGATCAAGGGCAAGTCCGATCATGGATTTTCTGGAGGTACCAAGAAGCACCGGATATCCCAGCTTCCGGAAAAGCTCCAGATTATCCATGGTCATCAGGTTCATCTCATATGTTTTACCAAATCCGACACCAGGATCAAGGATGATCTTATCATCGGCAATACCGGCACGTTTGGCAATATTGACACATTCCTGGGTTTCTGCCAGCATATCCACAATAAAATTATTGTATTCAGTATTATCTTTGTTATGCATCAAACAGCAGGGAGCTTGATATCTGGCAATGACAGGAGCCATTTCAGGATCATATTTCAGTCCCCAGATGTCATTGATAAGATCTGCTCCGTGTTTCAGGGCTTCTTCCGCAACACATCCCTTATAGGTATCTACAGAGATGGGGATATCAAAACGCCCTTTTACTGCTTCGATAACAGGAAGAATACGCTCGATCTCCTCCTGTGCATCAACCGGTGTATGTCCCGGACGTGTGGATTCCCCACCGATATCAAGAATATCAGCACCTTCGGCGATCATAGCTTCTGTATGTTTCAGGGCATGATCCATATCGTTCCATTTTCCGCCATCTGAGAAAGAATCCGGTGTGACATTTAGGATACCCATAATATATGTTTTGTTTTTTACATCAAACTCACGATTTCCGATTTTCATGGAAAAACCTCCTAATATTGGATCGTCATATTTTTTTTAGCAGGAGACCAGTAACATTCCGGCTCTGCTTTACAGGAAAAACAGTTTCTGGAGCTTTTGTCCGCAGTATAGAGCAGTTTTCCAAGAACTGTCGGATCCGTCTGAGCTCTGTGACCACGTATTGCCGCAATGATTGCTTCCATTTCTTCCATAGAAAATCCAAGCTCGTTTAAGATCTGTCCTGCGATAGCAGCACCGGCCTCATCATGAGGAGTGCCATCTTCATACTGTCTGGCCCGTCCGATATCGTGAAGAAGGGCAGTACAGTAGATCAGTTCCTTTGAAACAGGAGCATTTTCCTCAAGTGCCCGGATATAGGCAAGGCGTGCCACATCCAAAAAATGCTCCGGTGTATGTCTGCAGAATTCACGGTCAGTCTCCAGAAGCTGAAGCTTATTAAGCTCATTCTGATAGAGCGGATGATTCCAGATCTGATTCACTCTGTCCATCAGTCCTTGACCATAGCAAGGAACTGTTTCTGAAGCTCCATATTTTCTTTAAATTCACCTCTGGTAACAGTCGTAACCGTTTTGCTTCCCGGCTTTTTGATCCCACGCATGGTCATGCAGGTATGCTCCGCTTCCAGCATAACCATGATTCCCTTAGGAGCGAGAACACGTTCCAGCGCATCTGCGATCTGCACAGTCAGACGTTCCTGGATTTGCGGTCTTCTTGCATACACATCAACGGTACGGGCCAGCTTGCTTAAGCCGGTAACCTTGCCATTTGGGATATATGCGATATGAGCTTTTCCGTAAAAGGGCATAAGATGATGTTCACACATGGAATAAAAGGTAATATCCTTTTCCAGAACCATTTCATTGTTCTCTACATGAAACTGTTTCTGAAGATGTTCATCCGCTTCATTATCAAGTCCGCCATAAATTTCCTCGCACATGCGGGCGATACGTTCCGGAGTTCCCTGCAGTCCCTCTCTGTTTACATCCTCGCCGATTCCCTCGAGAAGAAGCTTGATCGCCTCTTCAACTTTTGCTTTGTCTACCATAAATAACAACCTCCATTTGTTAAAAAAATCACGTTTTTCGGAGACTGTCTCTTTTATTTTTGCGCATAAAAAAAGATATCTCCAATTGTAATAGAACGTATGTCGAAAAAGCCCTACACAATATGAGATATTCTCTTATATTGCTGCAACGGGTGCGGATTTCATACCGTAAGACGTACTTTTCGTTCTGGCGACAACTCCCCATTCGCCAAACACTTGACGCATAAAATCCTATTTTGCATATCATTCATTTCACGGACAAGTATACCATATACTGATATAAGAAGAAAGGGAAAATGATAAAAAAATATCACAAAAATAGGGAATATGTTCTATGAATTATGCGATAGAATCTATGGATATGTCAGATTTTTGCAGATTATATTCCGACAAATATAAAAAGAATTACAAAGTAGAAAATCCCGGAACAGAAAACCGCTGTTCCGGGATCACAGAGCTGTTAATGACGTATCATTTTCATCAGATTCACAATTCTGTCAAGCTTAGCTGCCTCTGCCGGACTTTTCCCCATTTTCAGAACTTCTATGATAGTGGAGATCTCATCAGAGCTGAAATTTAAGCCCGCATTTTTTCCTTTAGAAGCTGCGCCCATGATAAAAGGCAGAAGTTCGGACGGATTTTTCCCCAATCCCTGATCTGCCAGACCCTGAAGCATGGAAAGCTTCTGAGGGTCCATTCCGGAAAGCCGGGGATTATTTTTCCAGTCATCACTCATGGATTCTCACCTCCTGACGAATCTTCATTCATGATCTGAAGCATCTGGATCGTAGCCATAAGACTGGTGATATGATCGATCTGACGGCGATTTTCTCCGCCACAGCACTTACGGATATCCTGCAGCATTTCCAGAGGATCGGTGCCGGAAAAACCGGTAGCCTGCAGATCGGCTGTTCTACGGCTGCTTTGAAAAAGCGACATGGTATTCCGAAGTTCCCGGACTTTCGTATACACAGATAAAAACCGCTGCCCGGAAGAAGGAAGGTACGGGATCATGGCTTTCAGCATCTGATCCTGGTCACTTTCCACCATTTCATCCAGAGCAGTACGTGCGATAGGCTCCTGTTCCATAAAAAAATCCTTTTTCCTGAAATCTATGAATTTGCAGAAAGAAATATGACAGAAACCTTCTCTGGTCATATTATATATAGAAGAAATTTTTCAAAGGAATGTGATTATGGAATCTGAAAAAAAACAGGAACTTGTCATTGATGGAAATTCTTTTTATGAAATAGATCTGAAATGTCTGGAAGAGAAAAAACAGAAACAGGAGGAAGCAAAAAAACGGCAGCAGAAAAGGCAGAGGAAATAACCTCTGCCTTTTCAAAAGATCAGCAGCAATTGTTGCAGCCGCATCCATTTCCGCACAAAAGCAGAAGAAGGATGATGATCCAACAGCTGTCGTTGCAGCCGTTGTTATTACAGCCACAGCCACTGTTGTTTCCACAGCAACACATCAGACAGATGATCCAAAGGATACAGGAGCAGCTGTTTCCACCGTTTCCAAACAGGGAATTTCCGCAGCCATTATTACAGCCACAGTTATTGTTACATCCACATCCTGTGCTACATCCGGAATCACAACCACATCCGCAATCACATCCACAATTGGTAGCCGCTAAGTCACTCATCGATAAGTCCTCCAGCAAATTTTATTTACACTTCATCATATGGCAGGAGTCCGTCCACAGTTACAAAAAAGTTGACAGTGTTTATTCATTACGATATAATAAACGAAATGTAACATTTTTGTAATTTTTGAGACAAACTAGCTTTTATATCTAAAACAGGAAATGGGGAAAATTATGAAGAGTTTCAGAACAAAAAAATGGCTGAAGGGTCTGATGCTTGCCATGCTGCTGATCGTGGGAAGCACAGTTTTTTCTGCTTCTGCAAAAGAGGTACAGGCTGCCACTGCAGGCTTTAAAACTATCGATGGAAAAACATACTACATAAAAAGTGATGGGAGCAAGCAGAAAGGCTGGATGACCCTGGGCGGATACAAGTACTACTTTAACACAAAGACCGGAGTACAGGTAAAGGGCTGGATGAAGGTCAATGGCAAATATACCTACTATTTTACAAAAGGCAAGGGTGTTATGGCAACCGGCTGGATGACAGATTCCAAAGGCCATAAGCGCTATTTCAATCCCAAAACAGGTAAGCTTACCACAGGCTGGGTAAACTGCAGCAAGGGAAGGAAACGTTATTTCACAAAAGGCGGAGGCATTATGGCAACCGGCTGGCTCACCAACAGCAAAGGGCAGAAACGTTATTTTTACAAAACTTCCGGTTATATGGCAACCAAATGGGTAAAAAACAAATCCAAAAATATCAGCTACTATTTTGCCACCAGTACCGGTTATATGTATACTGGTCTGAAGACGATCAATCAGAAGAACTATTATTTTAAATCCAACGGTGTCATGGCAGTAAGTACCTCCGTGACAGTGAATGGAATTACATACTCCATCGCAGCAGACGGAGTGGCCACTGCGAAGACTACCAAACCAAATCTAAATGTCAGCAATGGAGATGTCAAAGTTTACGATACCAAAAACAGCAGATATTACACTATGGTAAAAGAATATAAGAGCCATCCTGGAATAGCCAACGGCAAGACATCCGATGAAGCACTGCTGGCCGCACTTTGCGAATCGGAGGCAGGCGATCAGGGCAAGATCGGAATGGAAGCAGTAGCACTTTGTGTTCTGAATCGTACGATCAAATCAGACAAGGAATTTCCATCTACGATACGAGGTGTGATCTATGAGAATATCGGAAGCAGCACAACCCCACAGTATTCTGTAGTGCGGAACGGGGCCCTTCTCAAACGTCTCAATGGTCAGTTTGAAAATCGTACTCTTGCTTATCAGGCTGCAAGAGAAGCAATGACTATTTTCAATAAACATGTCACTTCCGGCAAAGCCAGAACACTCAGCGGATTTAAACAGAAAGATTTTAATTATATGTATTTCATGATGACCAGCTATTTCTGGAACCAGAATCTGAATTTCAGCAAAGTGAAATATGAAACTTATAAAGGCCATACATTTTTTGTAGACTGGGTATAAGCAACATAGTCTCCGGCAGTAAACTTTGAACAAACAGGCGTATGGACATAAAATTGAAAATTTAAGGAGAAGCAAATATGCAGGTAAAAATCTATACGGATGGTGCAGCCCGGGGAAATCCGGATGGACCGGGAGGCTACGGAGCAGTTCTTCAGTACATCGATACCAAAGGCCAGTTACATGAACGTGAACTGTCCAGAGGCTACAAAAAAACCACAAACAACCGGATGGAACTGATGGCAGCCATCGTAGCACTGGAAACACTGAACCGCCCCTGCCAGGTGGATCTGTATTCCGATTCCAAATATCTGGTAGATGCTTTTAATCAGCACTGGATCGATTCCTGGCTGAAGAAAAACTGGAAACGTGGAAAAAACGAAGATGTGAAGAACGTAGATCTCTGGAAACGCCTTTTAAAGGCCAAGGAGCAGCATCAGGTAAGCTTCCACTGGGTTAAGGGACATGCAGATAATCCGTTAAATGAACGGTGTGATCAGCTTGCCACATCAGCGGCAGACGGCAATGACCTTTACGTAGATGAAGGAATAAATGGCTTACAGAAATAAAAGTTCCACTTATCACTCACAGAAAACCCGAAACATACCGCGCGAATTTATGCGATCTGCGTAAATTCTGTGCATCGCGAAGCGTGTTACTGAGAACAGAGTAAAAAGTAACATTCTGCCACTTTAAGTTGTCAAAGCAATATTAAAATTTCTTGACAAACAAAAAAGCAGTTTGTATACTTCATATAGTATAGTAAAAGGCTTGGAAGGGAAAAAGTAGCTTGAGGAAAACCCCACAGAGAGCAGCCGGCAGGTGAGAGGCGCAGGGTAGAACTTTTGTGAATACATCCCGGAGCTGCGCACCGAATCGGGACTTGATACTGTAAATTATAAACTTTATAATAATAGCGTATTATAGATAGGCTGCGACGGAATGGCACCCGTTATTGTGCTGAAGTGGTTTTATATCTTGATATATATGGATATAACGGGATGTAGATTCACTTTATGAGGCAGGAAATGCGAGTTTTCTGTAAATTTAGGTGGTAACGCGGGACCCGGTTCTCGTCCTAAACGGACAGGAACCGGGCATTTTTTATATGACTATACAGGAGGAAAGAACAATGACAGTTTGGGAAGAACTGAAAGCACGTGGCCTGATCGCACAGGTTACAGACGAAGACGAGATCAAAGAGATGGTAAATAACGGGAAAGCCACATTCTATATTGGCTTTGACCCTACAGCAGACAGCCTTCATGTAGGTCACTTCATGGCTCTTTGCCTGATGAAGAGACTGCAGATGGCAGGAAACCGTCCGATCGCCCTTCTCGGCGGCGGAACAGGAATGATCGGTGACCCGTCCGGAAGGACCGATATGCGCCAGATGCTGACAAAAGAAACCATCCAGCACAATATTGACTGCTTCAAGCAGCAGATGAGCCGTTTCATCGATTTCTCTGATGGAAAAGCTCTTATGGTAAACAATGCTGACTGGCTTATGAACCTTAACTATGTAGAGCTTCTCCGTGAGGTAGGCGCTCACTTTTCCGTAAACCGTATGCTGACAGCAGAGTGCTACAAACAGCGTATGGAGCGAGGCTTAAGCTTCCTGGAATTTAACTACATGATCATGCAGAGCTACGACTTCTACATGCTGTACCAGAAATATGGCTGCAACATGCAGTTCGGTGGCGATGACCAGTGGAGCAATATGCTTGGCGGTACTGAGCTGATCCGCCGTAAGCTTGGCAAGGATGCCTATGCCATGACCATCACACTGCTTCTCAATTCTGAGGGCAAAAAAATGGGAAAAACACAGTCCGGAGCTGTATGGCTTGATCCGAATAAGACATCCCCGTTCGATTTCTACCAGTACTGGAGAAATGTAGACGATGCTGACGTTATCAAATGTATGCGTCTTCTTACCTTCCTTCCTCTTGAGGAGATCGACGAGATGGCCAAATGGGAAGGCAGCGAGCTGAACAAAGCCAAGGAGATCCTTGCATACCAGCTGACAGAGCTTGTACACGGTGAGGAGGAAGCCAAGAAAGCACAGGAGGGTGCCCGCGCACTGTTCTCAGGTGCAGATACTTCTCATATGCCTACAACAGAGCTTTCAGAGGAAGATTTTGACGAGGAAGGAAAAATCGACCTGATCACACTTCTTGTAAAAGCAGAGCTGGTACCAAGCCGTTCCGAGGGTCGCCGTGCGATCCAGCAGGGTGGTGTATCCATCGATGGTGAGAAGCTCACCGACATTTACCACACGGTTGAGAAGGATGCTTTTGCAGGGGACGGGATCGTTCTGAAACGAGGCAAGAAAAAATTCAAAAAAATCTGTGTAAAATAATTTCCCATATCTGTGACATTTCCGGGATAAAACTACCGCATTCCGGAAATGCTGACAGGTAGGGTTGACACAAGGAGGATAACAACATGAAAAAGTACGGAGTGAACGAACTTCGTAAGATGTTCCTTGACTTTATGGAAAGCAAGGGCCATCTTGTAATGAAAAGCTTTTCCCTGGTTCCTCAGGGAGATAAGAGTCTTCTGCTGATCAACGCAGGTATGGCTCCGCTGAAGCCATATTTTACAGGTGCTGAGAAGCCGCCAAGAACAAGAGTGACAACCTGCCAGAAATGTATCCGTACCGGAGATATCGAGAACGTAGGTAAAACCGCACGTCACGGTACTTTCTTTGAAATGCTTGGTAACTTTTCTTTTGGTGATTACTTCAAGAGAGAAGCCATCCACTGGTCCTGGGAGTTTCTTACAGAGGTTGTAGGACTTGATGCAGACCGTCTCTACCCATCCATTTACCAGGATGATGATGAAGCCTTCGATATCTGGAACAAAGAGGTAGGGATTCCGTCTGAACGTATTTTCCGTTTCGGAAAAGAAGATAATTTCTGGGAGCATGGAGCAGGTCCGTGTGGTCCATGTTCTGAGATCTATTATGACCGCGGAGAGAAATACGGCTGCGGCAAACCCGGATGCACGGTAGGCTGCGACTGCGACCGTTACATGGAAGTATGGAACAACGTTTTCACACAGTTCGAGAACGATGGAAACGGAAATTACACAACCCTGAAACAGAAAAACATCGATACCGGTATGGGACTTGAGCGTCTTGCTGTAGTTGTTCAGGATGTAGATTCTATTTTTGATGTAGATACAATTTGTGCACTTCGTAATCTTGTATGTGAGATCGCACATAAAGAATATGAGAAAAACTATGCAGATGATGTTTCCATCCGTCTGATCACTGACCATATCCGTTCCGCAACATTTATGATCTCCGATGGAATCATGCCCACCAATGAGGGACGTGGATATGTTCTCCGCCGTCTGATCCGCCGTGCAGCACGTCATGGACGTCTTCTCGGTATTGAGGGGACTTTCCTTGCCAAATTAAGTGCACAGGTAATTGAGAGCTCCAAAGCCGGATATCCGGAGCTTGAGGAGAAGAAAGAGTTCATCTTCCGTGTACTCACAAATGAGGAGAATCAGTTCAACAAAACTATCGATCAGGGACTTCGCATCCTTTCCGACATGGAAGAGGATATGAAAAAAGCAGGTGAAAAGACCCTTTCCGGTGACAACGCATTCAAGCTTTATGATACGTACGGATTCCCTCTTGACCTTACAAAAGAGATTCTTGAGGAGAAAGGCTACGGCATTGACGAGGAAGGCTTCCAGAAGGCAATGGAAGAGCAGAGAGTCAAGGCACGTACTGCCCGTGAAGTAACCAACTATATGGGGGCAGACGCAACCGTATACGATGATATCGATGTAAACGTAACAACAGAATTCGTCGGCTACGATCATCTTACCTTTGATTCCAAGGTTACTGTCCTTACCACAGAAACAGAGATCGTAGATTCTCTCACGGAGGGACAGAAGGGTACCGTATTTGTAGAGCAGACTCCTTTCTATGCAACAATGGGTGGACAGGAAGGTGATACCGGTGTGATCGAGACTGCAAACGGTAAATTTGTTGTTGAGGACACCATCAAACTCCGCGGTGGCAAATTCGGTCATGTAGGACATATGGAATCCGGTATGATTTCCTCAGGTGAGAAAGTATCCCTGAAGGTAAACGAAGAAGCAAGAAAAGATACCGAGAAAAACCACAGTGCAACACATCTTCTTCAGAAAGCACTGAAAACTGTTCTTGGTTCCCACGTAGAGCAGAAGGGTTCTCTGGTAACTCCGGACAGACTTCGTTTTGACTTTGCTCATTTCCAGGCAATGACAGCAGAAGAGATCCAGGCAACAGAAGATCTTGTAAACAAAGAGATCCTGGCAGGTCTTGATGTCCATACCGATGTCATGGATGTAGAAGAAGCAAAGAAATCCGGAGCAATGGCTCTCTTTGGTGAGAAATATGACCAAAAGGTACGTGTAGTATCCATGGGAGACTTTTCCAAAGAGCTCTGTGGTGGTACTCATGTAAAGAATACAAGCTCCATCTTGCTCTTTAAGATCGTTTCCGAATCCGGTATCGCAGCTGGTGTACGCCGTATTGAGGCACTTACCGGCAAAGCAGTTATCGAATACTACAGAAAGCAGGAAGAGCTTCTCCATGAGGCTGCAAAAGCATTAAAGTCCAATACAGCCGAGGTTGTAGAAAAGATCAGCCACCTGCAGGCTGAGGTAAAGGCTCTTCAGAGCGAAAATGAATCCCTCAAGAGCAAAGCTGCCCAGAGTGCACTTGGTGATGTCATGGATAAAGTCGTTGAAGTAAACGGCGTAAAACTCCTTGCAGCCAAAGTTGAGGGCGTTGACATGAACGGTCTCAGAGACCTGGGTGATAAACTGAAAGAGCAGCTTGGCGAAGGTGTTGTCCTTCTTACAGCAGTAAACGACGGCAAGGTTAATCTTCTTGCAATGGCAACGGATGCAGCTCAGAAAGCAGGCGCTCATGCAGGAAACCTGATCAAAGCAGTGGCAGCAATCGTTGGCGGTGGCGGCGGCGGACGTCCGAACATGGCACAGGCCGGCGGAAAGAATCCGGAAAAGGCTCAGGAAGCTATGGATGCAGCAGCAGGAATCCTTGAAAAACAGCTCACAAAATAACAAAGTTGTGCGTGATTTACAGTTTTGACATTTTTTTCATAAAAATCGAAAAAGATGTTGACGAAAGCACTTGTTATGCTATATAATAACACTCGTGCAAGAAAAATACCCAGACAGTTGTATTTTAGCACAATCTACAACTGGAGGGAGGTTAGGTGTGAGTCTATGTCAAACGTTATCGTAAAAGAGAACGAGACTTTAGATAGCGCTCTTCGCAGATTCAAGAGAAGCTGTGCTAAGGCGGGAATCCAGCAGGAAATCCGTAAGAGAGAGCATTACGAGAAGCCAAGCGTTCGTCGTAAGAAAAAATCTGAAGCCGCAAGAAAACGTAAATATAATTAATTGTGCGCAAAAATCCCTGGCTGTATGGTCAGGGATTTTTAATTAAAAAAAGATCAAGAGCGTTTGACAAGGGAAAAAAGTATGAATTTGTTTATTAAACTGATTATCAGACCATTGCGATCACTCCTTAAGTTATTATTTAATCGAATTTTTTATGTAGCTCTGGCTCTTGTTGTGCAGCTGGCATGGCTGCTGATCGCCCTTTTCCGGATTATGGAATACTCCAGATGGGTGACGATCGGAATGCAGGCCATAGGTTTTCTGGTTGTTCTGTGGATCGTAAATAAAAAGATCAATCCATCCTATAAGCTCGCCTGGACGATGCTGATCCTTATTTTTCCGGTATTTGGTGTTTCCCTGTACCTTCTTTTCGGTAAATCAAGGATCGGTACTGTGATGGAACAGCATTATCAGAATCTTATTGATGAAACTGCAGAATACCTAGAAGGATCAGAGCTCACAAGAAAACGTTTAAACGAAGACGACCGTTCCATGAGGATCCAGTCGGATTATATCTGGCAGTATTCCAGATATCCGGTTCACGAGAATACCACAGCAGAGTATTTTCAGGTAGGAGATGATATGTTTCCGGTTCTGGTGCATGAACTGGAGCAGGCAAAGCATTTTATTTTTATCGAATATTTCATCATAAATGACGGGGTAATGTGGCAGACGATCCTTAACATCCTTGAAAAAAAGGCTAAAGAAGGAGTAGATGTCCGACTGATCTATGACGGCTTCGGCTGCCTTACCACATTGCCATACAAGTATGATCAGGAGATGCGCCGGCGTGGGATCAAATGCGAAGTATTCAACCGGTTCCGTCCGATTCTTAATATTATCCAGAATAACCGTGACCACCGTAAGATCTGTGTGATCGATGGCTGGACCGGTTTTACCGGCGGCATCAACCTGGCTGACGAATATATCAATCAGCGAAAACGGTTTGGCCACTGGAAGGATACAGCCGTTATGCTGAAAGGAGAAGGCGTCTGGAATATGACAGCTATGTTCCTGTATATGTGGGGAATCGTTACCAGAACAGATACTTCTCTTGATTTCGGAAATTATGTTCCGCACAGGTGGCACCCCAACGAATTTCCGGGAAGCGGTTATGTCCAGCCATTCTGCGATTCCCCCCTGGACGATGAGATCGTAGGAGAGAACGTTTATCTTAATATTATCAATCGCGCCAAAAACTATGTTTATATCTGCACGCCATATCTGATCATAGATAATGAGATGATGACCGCCCTGTGCCTGGCTGCAAAAAGCGGTGTAGATGTCCGGATCATGACACCAGGCATCCCGGACAAAAAAATGGTCTTCCTGCTGACACAGTCTTATTATAAGCAGCTTCTGGAAGCAGGTGTAAAGATCTACGAATACCAGCCGGGATTTTTACATGCAAAATCTTTTGTCTGTGATGACAAAGTAGGCGTCGTAGGAACCATAAATCTGGATTACCGAAGCCTTTATCTGCATTTTGAAGATGGTGTCTGGATGTATAAGAATGATGTGATCCTGGACATCCGGGATGATTTTACAGAAACCCTGGAGTACTGTGATCCCATTGATCTGGCATTCTGCCAGAAGAGAAATATTGTGGTACGTGCCATTCAGAACGTACTGAGAGTTTTTGCACCTCTATTATAAAAACTCTTTGACAGACAACTGTAAATTCTGTATGATATATCAGACGGGAGTTAAATGCTCCCGTCTGATATTGTCTAAAGAAAAAAATTTATAGATACATATGAAATTTTTAGTTATTGGAGGAATTGATTTGAGCCAGAACAAAGAAACAGAGATCCAGCTTCAGTACATTGAAAAATGTAAAGAGCTTCTTGCCAAAAGCAGTACGAAACGTCCCACCTTCCACATCCAGAACGAAGGATGCCAGATGAACTCCATCCAGACAGAGTCTATTGCGGCCATCATGGAAAAAATGGGATATGAAATGGTAGATACCGAGGATGCCGATGCAGTTGTATTTAACACCTGCACAGTCCGTGAAAATGCCAATCAGAAGATCTATGGACATCTTGGACATTTAAAGAGCATCAAACGGGATCACCCGGATATGAAGATCGTACTGTTCGGATGTATGATGCAGGAGCATCACGTAGTGGAAAAGATCCGCAAGGATTATAAATATGTAAATCTTGTATTCGGAACCCATAATATCCACAAATTCCCGGAGCTTTTTTACCGGACGCTGCAGACCGACGACCAGATCATTGATATCTGGAAGGAATCCGATGAGATCGTAGAGGGCATGCCAACTTCCCGCAAATACTCCTTCAAAACAGGAGTCAGCGTAATGTTTGGCTGCAATAACTTCTGCAGCTACTGCATCGTTCCTTATGTCCGTGGCCGCGAAAAGAGCCGCGAGCCACAGGCCATCATCCGCGAGATCGAGGAACTGGTGGCAGATGGCGTTACTGAGATCATGCTTCTTGGTCAGAATGTAAACTCCTACGGAAAAACTCTGGAAACACCGGTGACCTTTGCAGAACTTCTGAAAGAAGTGGAAAAAATCGAAGGGCTGAAGCGTATCCGTTTTATGACTTCACATCCGAAGGATCTTTCCGACGAACTGATCCAGACCATGGCAGAGAGCCAGAAGATCTGTCACCATCTGCATCTTCCGCTGCAGTCCGGAAGCAGCAGAGTCTTAAAAGAAATGAACCGCCGTTACGACAAGGAGAAATATCTGGAACTGGTAGATAAGATCCGCAGGGCGATCCCGGATATTTCACTGACAACAGATATCATGGTCGGATTTCCGGGAGAAACAGAAGAAGATTTCCAGGAAACACTGGATGTTGTAAGAAAAGCAAATTACGATACTGCCTTCACATTTATTTATTCCAAACGAAGCGGAACCCCTGCAGCCGGCATGGAAAATCAGGTGCCGGAGGATGTGGTAAAAGACCGTTTCAGTCGTCTTCTTACCCTGGTACAGGAAAAGGGCCGGGAAAATTCCTCCCGTTTCCAGGGAAGTGTACAGGAAATCCTGGTAGAAGATGAAAACCGGGAGAAGGGCACTCTTACTGGCCGTACCCAACATAATCTTCTGGTTCATTTCCCGGGAGAAAAAGATCTCATCGGCAAATATGTAAAAGTAAGCCTGGATACCTGCAAGGGATTCTATTATTTCGGACATATCGTGGAAGAGTAAAATTGTAGACAAGTCCCCACCCACTGCTTATTGCTTTTCGTAACCCCGTTGGGGGCTTACCTGATTCAGTTAAATATAAGTTTATATTGCCCGCTCATTGCCAATATCGGATGAGCGGGCTTTTTTACTATAAAAAATACTGTTTTCTATTGACAAATACCCCACGAGGGTATATATTGTTCCATATAAAGAGGATACCCCATGAGGGTATTTATGAGAAAGGAGAGACAGCTTGTGTCTGAAAAGAAAGTCTGTCCCTGCTGCTGTGAAAAACACACTGCACGTTCAGAAGAGGAGAAAAAAAAGCTGATCAACCGTCTGAAACGTATTGAAGGCCAGATCAGAGGCATTATAGGAATGATGGAGAATGATGCCTACTGTAATGATATCCTAATCCAGTCTGCCGCAGTCAATGCTGCAGTCAATGCGTTCAACAAAGAGCTGCTTGCCAGCCACATCCGCACCTGCGTTGCCCGGGATATCCGGGAAGGTAAGGATGAGACCATTGATGAGCTAGTAGCAACCCTCCAGAAGCTGATGAAATAAAGGGACAAACTGAATTTTAGGAGGTATTGAAAGAAAATGGAACAATATAATGTAACTGGTATGAGCTGCGCCGCCTGCTCTGCCCGTGTGGAAAAAGCCGTATCAAAGGTTCCGGGGGTGAATAGCTGTTCCGTTAGCCTTCTGACCAATTCTATGGGAGTTGAGGGAACCGCTTCATCCGGCGAGATCATCGCCGCAGTGGAAGCCGCCGGATATGGTGCATCCTTAAAGGGCGGAGCTGCCGGAGCAAAGATTTCCATGTCTGCGGCAGAAGAAGCGCTGGAAGATCATGAAACTCCGATCCTAAAGAGACGTCTTATCACATCCGTGGGATTTTTGCTGGTGCTGATGTATTTCTCCATGGGGCACATGATGTGGGGATGGCCACTGCCGAAATGGTTTGACGGCAATCACGTAGCCATGGGACTGGTACAACTGCTCCTGGCTGGTATCATTATGGTGATCAACCAGAAATTTTTCATCAATGGATTTAAGAGTCTGTGGCACCGTTCCCCAAATATGGATACTCTGGTAGCTCTTGGCTCCATGGCATCCTTCCTGTGGAGCGTCTATGCACTGTTTGCCATGACAAGAGCACAGGCAGACGGAGATTCTGCTGCAGTTATGAATTACATGATGAATTTTTATTTTGAATCTGCAGCCATGATCCTGACATTGATCACCGTAGGAAAAATGCTGGAAGCCCGTTCCAAAGGAAAAACTACCGATGCCCTGAAAAGCCTTATGAAGCTTGCGCCAAAAACTGCGGTTGTAGTACGAAAGGGACAGGAACTTACCGTTCCTATTGAGCAGGTTCAGAAAGGAGACATCTTTGTTGTCCGTCCGGGAGAGAATATTCCGGTGGACGGAGTGATCCTGGAAGGAACCACCGCAGTCAATGAATCCGCACTGACCGGAGAGAGTATCCCGGTTGATAAAGAAGCCGGAGACATGGTCTCTGCGGCAACCGTGAACCAGTCCGGATTTATCAGATGTGAAGCAACCAGAGTCGGAGAGGATACCACTCTTTCCCAGATCATAAAAATGGTCAGTGATGCGGCAGCCACCAAGGCACCGATCGCAAAGATCGCAGACCGTGTTTCAGGCGTGTTTGTACCGGCAGTGATCACTATTGCAGTGATCACAACGATCATCTGGCTTCTTGCAGGACAGACCTTCGGTTATGCTTTGGCAAGGGGAATTTCCGTTTTGGTCATCAGCTGTCCCTGTGCACTTGGCCTTGCAACACCGGTTGCCATTATGGTCGGCAACGGTATGGGTGCCAAAAACGGAATCCTTTTCAAAACAGCTGTTTCCCTGGAGGAAGCAGGAAAAATCCAGATCATCGCACTGGATAAAACCGGAACCATTACCAGTGGTCAGCCGGAGGTAACAGATATTCTCCCGGCAGAGGGAATCACAGAAACAGAGCTTCTCACTCTAGCCTGTGCACTGGAGAAAAAAAGCGAGCATCCACTGGCAAAGGCAGTTCTCAAAAAAGCCGTGGAAGAGAACCTTGCCACAGGTGAAGTAACCGGATTCCAGGCACTTCCGGGAAACGGACTTTCTGCCGTGCTTGGAAGTGACAAACTGACAGGCGGAAGCATGAAATTTATCAGCAGCCAGACAAAGGTTTCCACAGACCTTAACAGGCGGGCCGATCAGCTTGCAGAGCAGGGAAAAACACCCCTTCTTTTCACCCGAAACGGAAAACTTCTGGGAATCATCGCAGTTGCGGATGTAATCAAGGAAGACAGTCCCCGTGCAGTAAAAGAGCTTCAGAACATGGGAATCCGTGTAGTTATGCTTACCGGTGACAATGAGCGTACCGCAAAAGCCATCGGAGCTCAGGCAGGAGTTGACGATGTGATCGCAGGAGTTCTTCCGGATGGAAAAGAAAGTGTGATCCGCGTTCTGAAGGAGCAGGGAAAGGTTGCCATGGTCGGTGACGGTATCAACGACGCGCCGGCACTTACAAGAGCCGATATCGGAATTGCCATCGGTGCAGGAACAGATATTGCCATTGATGCGGCAGATATCGTTCTGATGAAGAGCCAGTTAAGCGATGTTCCAGCGGCAGTACGTTTAAGCCGTGCCACACTTCGGAATATCCATGAGAATCTTTTCTGGGCATTTTTCTACAATATAATCGGCATTCCCCTTGCAGCAGGTGTCTGGATCCCGCTTTTCGGATGGACCTTGAATCCGATGTTCGGAGCTGCGGCCATGAGTCTTTCCAGCTTCTGTGTTGTAACAAATGCGCTGCGTCTGAATCTGTTTCAGGTCCACAATGCAGACAAAGACAAAACGATCAAAAATCCGGTAACATTACACATCAGTCATGATGAAAATATAAAAGAAGAAAAGGAGAACAAAACAATGGTAAAGGTAACGGTCAATGTAGAAGGAATGATGTGCGGACACTGTGAGGCACACGTAAACAAAGCCATCCAGGCAGCTTTCGGAGCAGAAGACGTAGTTTCTTCCCACGAGAACGGAACAACTGTATTCTCTGTACCTGAGAAGGTTGACGAGGCAAAGGTTGAAGAAGTGATCAAGGAAGCCGGTTACGAGTTTAAGGGAATCACCCAGGAATAAACCGGATTTTTAAACCACATATTTGCCAAATGGCCAAAAGAAACAGTTCTGCAAAAGCGGAGCTGTTTCTTTTGTCTCATACAGAAAAAATTTTCCACTTCTATAAATCCGGCTAATATCTTTATAGTTTATTCTGAAAAAGCAGGATTATCCGCCAAATTGGTTTTTATTTTCAATTCTCTTATGCTATACTGATAGCGATTATGGATATAGGAACGATAACAGAAATCGTTAACATCATAGTAGTAGAGAGGAGCGCATTATGAGCGGATTTTTTGGAGTAGCATCGAATGATGACTGTGTACTGGAGCTTTTTTACGGAGTGGATTACCATTCTCATCTGGGAACACGACGCGGAGGTATGGCGGTTTACGGAGAAAGTGGATTTGACCGTGCCATCCACAACATTGAGAACACGCCTTTCCGTACAAAATTTGACGGAGATGTGGGTTCCATGAAGGGAAATATGGGAATCGGATGTATTTCTGATTATGAGCCTCAGCCCCTTCTGTTCAGTTCCAGGATCGGCAGCTTTGCCCTCACTTTTGTGGGAAAGATCAATAATTATGATGAACTTCTGCAGCAGCTGTACAATACGACCAAGGTACATTTTCAGGAGATGACCAACGGAACAGTCAATGTGACCGAACTGATCGCTGCACTGATTTGTGAAAAAGACAATTTTGTGGAAGGTATCCAGTACGTACAGGGCCTGATCGATGGCTCCATGACTCTGCTTCTTATGACAAAAGACGGAATTTATGCAGCCCGTGACAAGATGGGACGAACTCCTGTGGAAATTGGCCACAAAGAAGGGTCATACTGTATTTCTTTTGAAAGTCATGCCTATATCAACCTTGGATACGAAGATTATAAAGAGCTAGGCCCTGGAGAGATCGTATTCGTAACAGCAGACGAAGTTAAAACTCTGGTTGAGCCTGGAAAGAAAATGAAGATCTGTTCTTTCCTCTGGGTTTACTACGGATATCCGACAGCCTCTTATGAAGGTGTAAATGTAGAGGAGATGCGCTACCGCTGCGGAAGCATGCTTGCAAAGAGAGACGGCGATTCCGTGCATCCGGACATTGTAGCCGGTGTTCCGGATTCCGGCATTGCCCATGCCATCGGATACGCCAATGAATCCGGCATTCCTTACGCAAGACCTTTCATCAAATATACACCAACCTGGCCCAGATCTTTTATGCCGACCAATCAGAACCAACGTAACCTCATTGCAAAAATGAAGCTGATCCCGGTACGTGCGCTGATCAAGGATAAAAAACTTCTTCTCATAGACGACTCCATCGTACGTGGTACCCAGCTCCGCGAAACAACTGAATTTCTGTACCGCAGCGGTGCCAAGGAGGTTCATGTTCGTCCTGCCTGCCCGCCGATCATGTACGGCTGCAAATACTTAAACTTCTCACGTTCCAAATCTGAGATGGAGCTGATCACACGTCAGGTGATTGAAAAAAGAGAAGGCCCCAACTGTCCGCAGGAAATTCTGGATGAATATGCAGATCCACATACAGAGAAATACGAGCAGATGGTACAGGATATCTGCAAGATGCAGAATTTTACCACTCTCCGTTATCACAGACTGGATGATCTTCTGGAATCCATTGGAATCGATCCTTGTAATGTATGCACATATTGTTTTAACGGTAAAGAATAAAAAATATTTTGAAAACAGAGAATTACTGTTTCAGATGAGCCTCATTAACTCCCGGTTGCATTTTGAGAATCTGCGGCTTATAATAAATGCGGATATATCTTTTGTGATATATCCGCGTTTTTTATGTCAGTTTTTATGTCATGGAAAATTATTTCGTAATGTTCCAATGACAGAGTATTACAAAAAAATTTCCAGGAGTATAAACATGATTTTTCCTATAAAAGCCATGATATTTGATGCAGATGGTGTCCTTCTGGACTCGCTTTCTGTCTGGAAGGAGCTTGGAAAACGATATATTACAGATCTGGGATATCAGCCGGTTGCGGGAATGGACGAAATCCTTTTTTCCATGAGTATGGAGCAGGGAGCGGCCTGGCTGAAAAGCAGGTTTACTCTTGAGTATTCCGAAGAAAAGATCGTGATGGATCTGAAAGCCCGGATCCGCAAATATTATTTTGAAGAGGTCCCGGCAAAATCAGGTGCCAGGGAGCTTCTTCAATGTCTTGCAGAACAGAAAATCCCGGCTGCGGTGGCAACCTCAAGCCCCAGGGAACATATCTGCCGGGCGCTGGAAAGAAACGGACTTCTTTCCTTTTTTGATAAAATCTATACCACCAGTGAGATCGGAGAAAGCAAACATTCTCCGAAGGTCTATTTTACAGCAGCAGTAGCACTGGGATCGGAGCCATCCCGGACGCTGGTTGTGGAGGATTCGCTCTACGCGTTGCAGACTGCCGGAAAAGCAGGATTTCTGACTGCCGGTATTTATGACGCATTGGGAGAACCGGATCAGGAACAGCTGAAAAAGGATGCCTATATCTACTGTCGGGATCTGACAGAGTTACAAAATCATATATTCACAGAAAATGGAGGAAACCAAAGATGAAAACAGCATTAACCATCGCAGGCAGCGATTCCAGCGGAGGAGCCGGGATCCAGGCCGATATTAAAACCATGATGGCAAACGGAGTATACGCCATGAGTGCCATCACCGCACTGACTGCCCAGAACACCACCGGTGTCACAGCTATCCAGAATGCAACCGCAGAGTTCCTGGGTCAGGAGCTGGACTGTATTTTTACGGATATCTTTCCGGATGCAGTAAAGATCGGAATGGTTTCCGAAAGTGATCTGATCCATATGATCGCAGGAAAACTCCGCTGGTATCGGGCAAAAAACATCGTGGTGGACCCGGTTATGGTTGCCACCAGTGGTGCAAGACTGATCAGCGAGGAGGCGGTGGATGTTCTGAAGGAGGAACTGTTTCCTCTTGCAGATCTTCTCACCCCCAATATCCCGGAAACCGAGGTGCTTACCGGACGGAAGATCAAAAGCGCCGATGATATGATCGAAGCTGCAAAACAGGTTTCCGAGCAATATCACTGTGCAGTTCTCTGCAAGGGCGGACATAAGCTCAATGATGCCAATGATCTTCTCTATGTAAATGGAACATATCAGTGGTTTGAGGGAAAAAGGATCGACAATCCCAACACCCACGGAACAGGATGTACTCTTTCCTCAGCCATCGCTTCCAACCTTGCAAAGGGATTTTCCATGGTGGAATCTGTAAACCGTGCCAAGGACTATATTTCCGGAGCCCTTGCTGCCATGCTGGATCTGGGAAAAGGAAGCGGCCCTATGGATCATGGCTTTGCGATAAAGAACAGTTATACAGAGGAGGCATAAGATTATGACAGTTACAGAACGTATCACAGCTCTTCGAAAACAAATGAAGGAAAAGGGAATCGATGCTTATCTGGTTCCGACCGATGATTTTCATGGTTCTGAGTATGTTGGAGATTATTTTAAATGCAGAAAATACATCACTGGATTTACCGGTTCTGCCGGAACTGCCGTGATCATGCAAGACATGGCCGGACTCTGGACAGACGGAAGATATTTTATCCAGGCTGCACAGCAGTTAGAGGGAACGCCGGTTACTCTGTTTAAGATAGGAGAACCGGACGTACCAACGATTCACAAATTCCTGGAAGAAAATCTGAAAAAGGGAATGTGTCTCGGCTTCGATGGCCGTACCGTAAGCGCAGAAGAAGCAGAGACGCTGGAAAAAATCCTTCAGAAAAAACAGATACGTTTTTCTGTAAATGAGGATCTCATCGGAAATATCTGGGATGATCGTCCGGCACTTTCCTGTAAACCGGTAATGGAATTATCCGAAAAATGGGCCGGAAGGTCCAGAGCAGACAAAATCCGGGAAATCCGCAGCAAACTGAAAGAGAAGGGGGCAGACCTCTTTATCCTCACTTCTCTTGATGACATTGCATGGCTTTTAAATATCCGCGGAAATGATATCCACTGCTGCCCGGTAGTTCTTTCCTATCTTGTGCTGGATGACAGCGAGCTCCGTCTTTTTGCCAATGAAAAAGCCTTTTCGGATTCTGTTAAGGAAGCACTTTCCAAAGACGATATTGCCATTTATCCATATGATGATATTTACACCTATGTACAGACGATCCCCGAAGAGAAAAAGGTATATCTTTCGAGAAGCAATGTAAACAGCCGACTGGTCAGCAGTATTCCGAAGCAGGTAACGATCCTGGACGGTGAAAATCTGACCCTTCTCCCAAAAGCCATCAAAAATGAAACCGAAGTCCAGAATGAAAAGACTGCCCACCTCAAAGATGGCGTTGCAATGGTGAAGTTTATCCACTGGCTGAAGAAAAATGTGGGAATGAAGAAGATCACCGAGCTTTCCGCTGCTGATAAGCTCTATGAATTCCGTTCCGTACAGGAGAATTTTCAGGGAAACAGCTTTGATCCCATCATTGCCTACGGTGCACATGGAGCCATTGTCCATTACAGTGCAACAGAAGAAACCAATATTCCACTGGAGCCAAAAGGACTGGTTCTGATGGATACAGGCGGACATTATCTGGAGGGCACCACTGATATCACCCGCACCGTTGTACTTGGCCCGGTTACTGAAAAAGAAAAAAAATATTTCACAGCAGTACTCCGTGGACACCTGCACCTGGCAGCAGCAAAATTCCGTTACGGCTGTACCGGCCTGAATCTGGATACCCTGGCCAGAGGACCTCTCTGGGCTATGGGAGAGGATTACAACCACGGAACAGGCCATGGCGTAGGTTATCTTCTCAATGTACACGAAGGACCGCAGAGCTTCCGCTGGAAAAGCCCTGCCGAGCTTCCGGCTCCTGTTCTGGAAGAAGGAATGATCACCTCCGATGAACCGGGATATTATGCGGAAAATGAATTCGGCATCCGTCACGAAAATCTTGTAGTCTGCAAAAAAGCTGAAAAAACATCCTACGGCCAGTTTATGAAATTTGAGCCACTGACCCTGGTACCATTTGATCTGGAAGGTATAGATCCGGGACAGATGGAAGCAGGAGAGCGCAAATTGCTCAATCAGTATCATGCCCTTGTATACGAAAAAATTTCCCCATATCTGAATGAAGAAGAGAAATCCTGGTTAAAAAAAGCCACACAGGAAATATAACTCGGAATTCACTTTAATATTTCATTCCGGCAGATACCTTAAGAAATATAAAATCATTTCCGGGATAAGAATAAATCCTGACAGGGAGGTACTTAACGCCTATGAAAACAGAAAATATCATTAATCACTACATCGATCTCCACGCACATCTGGACGGCTGCATTACCCCAGAGATAGCCAGAAGACTTGCCGCATTGCAGCAGATCACACTTCCGGCTGCAACAGATGAAGAGCTTCTTTCTCTCCTTTCTGTACCGGATACCTGCGAAAATCTCAATGATTTTCTGAAATGCTTTGACCTGCCTCTTTCCCTTCTTCAGACAGAAGAGGCATTGGAAGAAGCTGTTTATCTTATCCTTTCTGAAATGAAAGAAGACGGTGTGATCTACGCAGAACTTCGTTTTGCCCCACAGTTCCATACACAGAAGGAAATGACTCAGGAAACAGCGATCCATGCTGCATTACGTGGTCTGAAAAGAGCTCCCATCCCCGGTAATCTGATCTTATGCTGTATGCGCGGTGATCTTAACCAGAAAGAAAATCTGGAAACTCTGGAGCTGGCAAAAAAATATCTTGTTGAAGATGGCGGCGTGGTTGCTATCGATCTTGCAGGAGCCGAGGCACTCTTTCCAACAGAAAATTACGAGGCACTTTTTGCAAAAGCAAGAGAATATCAGGTTCCATTTACCATCCATGCAGGCGAGGCCGGAAATGCAGAGGATGTAAAAACAGCTGTCCATATGGGTGCGGTCAGGATCGGCCATGGTGTGAGGATTGCAGGAAATAAGGAAGTGATACAGCTTGTAAAGGATAAGGGGATTTTTCTGGAAATGTGCCCTACAAGCAATCGCCAGACAAAAGCTATGGAAGAAATGTCTGCTTATCCGCTGAAAACATTTCTCGAAATGGGACTTAAGGTAACCTTAAATACCGATGATCCGGCGATCGAAAGAACAACCCTTTCCCGGGAATTCCGATATATGGAATCTCTGTTAGATCTTACCCAGGAGCAGAAAAGGCTGTTGCTTCTGAATTCTGTGGAGGCAGCCTTTACTTCCAGGAACAGAAAATGGAAACTGAAAGAACAGCTTCTTTTCTGAACTGTATGAAAACTATCAGGCGAAAGGATAGCCCTGGACACCAATTTTGAACTGGAGCATGAAGATATGAGCCGTTTTTTTATTTCCGGGAATGGCACTGCACTGTCGCATGTATTGGAATGATCATAAAGAATAAACAGGACATCCGGATAGAAAATTTCTCATTACCCCATCTTGAACCCAAAATCCTTTTATGATAGAATTGAAAAATTATGTTGAGACGATACGAATTAACCGATGAAGAATGGATCCGTATAGCTTCATTACTGCCGCCTGAAAATTCTGGAAAACAGGGATGCCCACAAAAATGCAGCCGGACAATTCTGAATGGAATTGTTTGGATTGCTCGTAGCGGAGCTCCATGGCGAGACCTTCCAGAACGTTATGGCTCCTGGCAAACGGTTTATTCCCGTTTCCGTAAATGGATTGAAGACGGCACCCTTGATAATATTTTTCGTGTTTTGAGCTTAGAAGCCGAATTAACAGAACTGTCAATGGACGCTTCTATCGTCAAAGCTCATCAGCATAGTGCTGGAGCAAAAAAAGGGGGCCTCCAAACGAAATCGGACACAGCCGTGGTGGAGCCAGCACAAAAATCCATGCAGTTGTAGATGCATACGGTTATCCGGTTTATTTTATGATCCGTGAAGGGCAGCGTAACGATATCAATTACGCAATCCCTTTGCTGGATCATGTCAATCTAGGAAATGAGAGTACAGCTAATTGAATGAATCGAAAGGCTGTACTTTTATTTTAACTATAAAAGTTCTGGACAGCTACACTATCTGTAAATTATAACATATTATGCATCAGCTGCGATACAGGTATTTCCACAACAGTTACAAAAAGATGGTGAACCGGACTGAATCCACCATCTTTTTTCTTTATCTTCTGTTATTAATAACCTCTCTCGCCATATCTGCAAGTTCTCCGGCAGATAATTTTCCATCTATTTGCAGCAAATCATACTGGATGCCATCCTTATTCCAGTTAACGCTTTGAACCTGACTGACTTCAATCTGAGAAGCACTGTCATTGTAACTGAATATAACTTTTCCACTGGACTGGTCTTTTTTATCTTGTTCTGTCAATTCGTAATCATTTGATACCACTTTATTTATATAATGTACATAATACAAATTTGTTCCATTTACAGTGGCAATAATATCACCTGACGGAGTAAGTTTTGAGTTAAATTTCTGCTGTGCAAACGATACAACATCTCCATTCTTCTGATAATCAAAGGACACAGATTTAAAATTCTCAATTACATTTGCATTGCTATCCTTAAAACTGTTTTTTATAATATTGCCCTTTTTGAAGCAGTACCCGTTCTCAAAGGTATCAATCAATACCGGTCTATACCCAATATCCTTTGTAATCTGTTCTGACGTTGGAAGAGATGTATAATCAGCACGTGATGCAGATGAACCTGTCCACATTGAAATCTTTCCTGTTGCTGCCATAGCCGTAACTCCAATTGTAAGTGTTGCAGCTATCAACAAAGGTAATATTTTCTTTTTTGATCTCATAGTCGTTTGCTTCCTTTCTGTATCTGCGAAGTCAAGTTTTGCATAAACTCTCTGTCTGACATTCTCTGTATCAATATCAAGAGCATTGCAGGAAATATCTGCCTGTTTTTGTATTCCCAATTCTTTAAGCAAATTTTTTCTTCTCATAATTTTTCCTCCGCATCCGATAACATTTTTCTGAGTTTTCTTTTTCCTCTTGAAAGTCTGGTCTTAACTGTAGAAATATTAAGTCCCATTGCTTTTGAAATATCCTTGATTTTTTCATCAAATTTATACCGCCTTACAAAAATCTCGCTGTCAGGTTCGCCAAGGCTCATAACTGTTTCCCATACATAATTATTGTGAAAATTCTCTTCCATGAAATTTTTGCCATCTGACAGTTCAATATCTTCAAGAGATGTATGATCCATCTTTCTGTTTATCCGTTTCAGAGCAAAATTCCGGGCAACAACAGCAAGATATGACCGTAATGTACCTTTCTGCAAATCTATCCTCCCGGTATTCTTCCAAAGTACAACAAACACATCTGCCACAATTTCTTCAATATCCTCTTTCGGCAGTGAATTGCCGGTCATATGATACAAAACAGTACTCAAATACGGCGTATAAATTCGGATTGCTTCATCTATTGAATTTTTTTCTCTGTTCCTGAGACGCTGCAAAAGTTCTTCTTCATCTGTCATATCAATCCTACTTTCTTTTTAATATTTTCAAAAATTAAAAGCTTTTAACCTTTACATTCTTATATATCCTGTCAAAGAGCAAAAAGTTTCATTTTTGGAAAATTACGATATTGATACACCACTTTACAACTTTTTCATAAAAAAATATCGTACAGGACTTTCTGATGTATAATGAATTTGGCATAAAATATTACAAAGGAAAGTGAACCTGTACGGCAAAAACATTATACAGCGAAAAAACACTGATAGGCAGACTTCAGCAATATTTTTTGATCTATTTTGAAACTTTTTCTGTTCCGACAGCAGATACCTTATTTCTGCTGATATTATCTATACTGAGCCGCACACAACGGTTCCAACTATCTGAATGGACACTGCTTTGTGAGTGTCATGCTCTGCGTACCTGTCTGGAATGGGGATAAAGTATCTCATCTTTCATTGCACATATACAGAGAAACTGGGTGAGAAAACAGTAAAAGCATATCGGATTGATCTTAAGCAGTATTTTGTTTTTGTTGTCTGTGAAGAGCAAGACAAAGAGAAACTTGAGGAATATATTACGGAATTACATAAAAAATACAAACACAAACAGAACAGAGATTAAAAAAGTGGATATTTCGTTGGCAATGGAAGAGGCAACGGAAAAAATACTTTTATGAGAACCGATTTCCTTTCCGATGCATCTAATTAGTGTAAAAGTAAACATGAGTGGTAATCCAGCTGGACAAAAGGAGAAGACAAAGTTATGACAAAAGATGTATTTATTAAGGAGGTTCGGGATGCAGAAGCCATGCTGTATCATATATCAAAGTCCATTCTGAAGAATGACTCTGATTGTGGGGATGCTGTGCAGGAAACAATTCTTAAGGCATATGAAAAACTTTCCACTTTAAAGAAAGAAAAATATTTCCGAACATGGATCACAAGGATATTGATCAATGAATGCAAAGGGATTCTTCGGAAAAGAAAAAATGTTATTCCATATGAAGAATATATGGACAATATGAAAATGACTGAGGAGGACAGATACAGTCATTTGTATATGGCGATTATGGAACTTCCGGAGGATCTGAGGGTTTTGGTAACATTGTATTATTTAGAAGGATTTTCCTTGAAAGAGATCAGTGAGGCTCTGGATATTCCGGAAGGAACGATCAAAAGCAGACTTTCACGTGCAAGAGAGTTTTTGAAGGTGCAGTTATCCGAAGAAGAGAAAAGACCGGCAATTGGGAAAAACAGCAAGCAATTAAAGAGAATAACAGGAAAGGGGAAAATGTCATGTTAGAGAAGAAATGGAATAATATCGCACCGGAAGTACCACAGGATTTTCATAATAAATTTGAAGATACACTAAAACAGATTGAACAGGCGGATTCAGTTGATAAAAAATACAAAAGAAAAAAAATCAGTGGACGATTATTGATTGTAGCAGCAGTAATCTGTACTGGTATGGCTGTCACTGTGGCTGCAAAAGAGTTCTTTAAATGGAGTGATTACCTGGTGAAAAGACTGAATCCATCGGAGGAACAGCAGGAGACACTGCAGGAATCAACTTATATTCAGAATATAGACCAGTCTGTAACACAAAATGGTGTGACGGTTACCCTGACAGATTCTATTCAGGATCAGGGATTCCTGTATGCTTTTTTTGAAGTGAAAACAGATGACAGTATTTCTATGACTGATCATACTTCTTTTGAGGAGATGACACATTTTAAGATCGATGGAAAAGAAGTATATGCAGTGGACGATAACAGATTTGGAAGTTTCAATACTGGGGTAGGACAGGATGTGTTACTGAAAACAGATCAAAATTCTGCACATCTTAAATATTTTAACGCCTGTATATCTTATGACGGTGATTATGATCTGAGTAATAAAACAGTAGAAATCACATTAAAGAATCTTACGGAGGAAGGAGATTATGATACGACTGTTATTACAGATGGAACATGGGATTTTAAATGGACTCTGGGTGCAGTAAAGCCTCCGACAACTCTGGAAGTGAACCGGAAATGTGATTTTGGAGGTTATGAAATCACAGTGAAAAAAATGGAAGTAACGCCCCTTTTATGGTCATTATATCTTGATTATGATGAAGCTATGAAGGTGTATGAAGATGAAAAAAACAAATTTGAGTACGCAGGTACGGATTATGGCATGGATCTTTATGCCAGAACTAGTATTGACCAGGTGCGTTATAAAGATGGAACGGTTTTAACACTTGATAGGACCATGGGAGGCATCGCTGGCGGTGGAGAAAAACAGGATAAGGAAAATGGTGTCATGATCATCAGAAACAGCTTCCCGCAACTGGTTGATGTAGATAACCTGCAGGCGGTACATTTTGGGAACATTGACCAGTGGCTTGAAGTGCGGGAATAAAAGTTTTTTCGGTGATACAGAAAAATCCTCCCATAATTAGAGAATGAGAAAATACAAAAAGAACCGATACAAGGTCTTTGCAAGACTGATATCGGTTCTTTTTGGCTAAGTCTGCCAAGCCCATTACCTTTAGGTGATGGGTAGTTGACTAAATATAGGCAACCGTACAGTCGGAAAAATGACTCTGTAACAAAAGACCGTTTTTCCGGCTTTTCATTTTATCAGCAGTGAGGCATTCATACCGTTTGAAAATCTGTGAGATCTGAGTCATTGGGGTATGTCATGACGGGTAATCAAATATATGACATAGATTCTGCAATTGTAGAAAATGGGATTGACTTTCTAAGTCTACAGATGTAGAATTAGAGATGATTTCTACAAAAGTAGAAAAAGAAGGGAGAACACAAGCTGAGGCGCAGACTCACAGACCATTATGATTACGATGTGACCATGTGGGATTCACTTGTGATAAAAAAGTTGCTGCAGCGTATAAACTACATCAAATAGATACGGAGGATAAAATGTGCGGAATCTGTGGATTTACAGGTTACAGACAGGATCAGAAGACAGTAATTGAAAGGATGATGAAAGCCATTGAGCATAGGGGTCCGGATAGTGAGGGCTCTTTTTGCAGGGAGAAGATTACGCTGGGCTTTCGAAGACTTAGTATTATTGATTTAGAAGATGGGCAGCAGCCTATGGAAAGTGCGGACGGAAACCTTCATATTGTTTTTAATGGAGAAATCTATGATTATAAGGAACTGCGGGCAGAACTTGAGGCTTTCGGCATTTCTTTCTGTACCCATTCTGACACGGAGGTTCTGATAAATACTATTCAGCTGTATGGGGAGAAGGCACTGAATAAGCTCAGGGGAATGTTTGGGTTTGCTGTATGGAATGAACAGGAGCAGAGTTTGATGCTTGCAAGGGATTTCTTCGGAATTAAGCCTGTGTACTATGCCGAAATAGATGGACACTTTGTATTTGCTTCTGAAATTAAGAGTATCCTTGCATTTCCAGGCTATGAAAGGAAAGTAAATCAGAAGGCACTGGAGCAGTATTTGTCATTTCAATATTCCCCTCTGGAAGAAACTTTTTTCAGGGGGATTTATAAGCTTATGCCAGGTCATATGCTTTTATATAAAAACGGAAACTATGAGATAAAGACTTATTTCAAAACAAAGCTTGCACCAGGCCAATGGGACCGTAAGACGAATATGGAGCAGCTGCGGAATGAGCTTGCAGAGAATTTAAAGGATTCAGTGGAGCACCATATGTTAAGTGATGTGGAAGTCGGCGCGTTTTTATCCGGGGGAGTGGATTCCGGTTATCTGGCTTCTTCCTCTGGTGCAGATCAGGCATTTACAGTGGGATTCGATGAGGGAGACCGATATAGTGAAGTAAACAAAGCTGCCAAAGTGGCAGAAAAAGCAGGTTTGAAACACCATGTGAAAATCATATCCAAGCAGGAATTCTGGGATGCCCTTCCAGATGTTATGTATCATATGGATGAGCCCCTTGGGGATGCTTCCGCCGTTGCACTCTATTTTCTCTCAAAAGAGGCGGCAGGTCATGTCAAGGTTGTTCTTTCCGGAGAAGGAGCAGACGAGCTTTTCGGTGGATATAATATTTACAGAGAACCGGAATCACTGAAAAAAATTGACTGGATTCCATTTGGTGTCAGACGTGTAATTGGAAAACTGGCTGCAAAGCTGCCGGATGTGAAGGGACGGGATTTCCTTATCCGTGCAGGAATGAACGTGGAAGAACGTTTCATCGGAAATGCATATATTTACCGTGAAAAAGAGAAAGCGCAGATTTTGAAAAATAAAGTAACAGGACCTTCCACACAGGAATATTTAAGACCATTTTTTGAAGAACTTGAGTCAGAAAACAGAGGATCACTTCAAGACATGGAAAAAATGCAGTCTGTAGATCTGAGATACTGGCTTCCTGGCGATATTTTGCAGAAGGCAGATAAAATGAGCATGGCACATTCATTGGAAGTTAGGGTACCATTTCTGGATAAAGAAGTTTTTGACTTTGCAGCCAAGCTTCCGAAAGAAGCCAAGATTGCAGCGGGTACAACCAAATATATTTTCCGTAAAGCTGTTTCCCAATTCATACCACAGGAAACCGATGAACGTAAGAAACTTGGTTTTCCAATTCCAATCCGTGTGTGGCTGCGGCAGGATGACTGGTATCAGATGGTAAAGGAGTTATTTACCTCGAAAGAAGCAGAAGAGTTTTTTCATACAGATAAGCTTCTTTTACTTCTGAAAGAGCACAAAGAGAAAAAGGCAGATAACAGCCGTAAAATCTGGACAGTTTTGACATTCCTTATCTGGTATGATAGATTTTTTGCTACATGTTCGAAGTGAGAGAGTTGGTTATGAGACGGTAAAAATATAAATATACGAAAAATCCGTTGACAATGGTATTTGGGATTTTTATGATAAAACTCTATTTGTTTGTATAGAAACTTTCGGATTATTGGAGGAAGAGTTTAAGGAGTATGTGGGTGGAAATCTGAAAGATTTTACGGTTTTGGATGCTTTCGACTCATTGTTCTTAAATGGAAAGGCAAATCAGGAAGCGCAATTTCAGCAGTTTGCTTCCTTGGAAATCCACAATTGCAGTCTGTGGCATCTAGTAAAGGAGTTATATTACTATCCTGTATATTTGTTGGATTTATTCTTTTGTTACTTTACAGAGAAACATTTGTTCATCTTAGCATAATTTACAGAAGAGAAAAATATAGTGCAGGTAGTAGTGTAAGAAATGTGATCGAACCAAAAGACCTTGGGATGCAGTCCGATTGTGACGATGCATGTAACTGGGATGATAAGGAGAATATTTATGATTGAAGCTGTAGCAGTACTTCTTTTTTTTATAGTTGCAGGGACTCTATGGGGGATAATAGAAACTTTTAAATATAGGAAATTTTTTTCAAAAGACTGTGAAAACGGACAAATCTCCACTATTAAAGCGTACCGAATAAAGCGACGTGGATCCTGGCGGATTTTTGGTGACCGTATTCTAGATGAAAAATCGTTTCTGGTAATGAGGGAAAAGGAGTCAAAGTTAAAAATTCATTAATTCAATAGCGGGGTATTTTAAATGGCTGAACAAAATGTTTTTAATCTGATGCAAAACGATGAGATTGGGCTGTTGTGGAAAAAGATATATCAATTACATCAAAAAACCAAAATTTATCTACTTACAGCCGAAGAAATATCAGAAAATGGGGATGCATTGATTCAGCCATTAAAAGAGCACCGGGATGCATATGATCATATTGTAAGGATTTTTGCAAGCACAACCAAAAAAGTGCCGGAAGGATACGATTACTATTCTTATATCAAAGGAAACCTTGAGAAAGCATATGGACATGAGTATCGTGCTTTTTTTGATACGGCAGACTGGCTTGCATACAATCTGCGGCATAATTTAAGAGAGCGCATAAATGCGATTCCATATAATAAAAGAAATCAATTAATCCCAAATCGCAAAGAAACAATCAAATTATTGAACCAATACCCATTTGAAATTTCTAATCTACGAAATGACAAGGATATAGTAAAAGAGTCTGATTCGGATGAGACAATAAAAGAATATGAAAATTTGCTTAGGCAATTAATAAAGTTATATAAAGAAATTGATTCAATTTGATGTTGATACTAAAACAATTAATAGACTGATTGATCGTCGAAAGGTATCTGTTTGTCCATATCAGTGATATGTTACTCCATAAGGATAGTTCAGGAATATGTAGAATATTACACTTGCAAAAAAAATCTGAGTGCAGAAGTGGCAGACCTTTTTTACAAGTGTAATACGGTTTTGCTTTCAAGAGCGACTCAACGACTTGAATAATTGTGCGTCACATTCTCGTTATTTCAGTGATGAGTTAGACGTGCAAATCTTTTCTAAAAAATACAAATAGAGGGAGTTTTATTGGACTAAATATTTTATAACAGCAGTTGCAGCCGGTATCTCATGATATATAAAATGAGAATATCGGCTGCTTTTCATTACTTTTACCCCTAAAAGGTAATCTTCTGAAAATCAAAACTGTAGTTTGGATCTCAACTGAAAAAATTTAAATTTTTTTGTTACCATCCACTATTTTTTACGATATATAATATGAATGGAAATATTTTTATTCAAAAAGGCGCCTTATCTGTTGCTGGTCAGATTATGGACAGTGACTTTTATCTTAAAGAAACCCGGAGGACAACCTGTAAATGAATGATGATGAAATTATAAACCTGTTTTTGAAAAGAGATGAGAATGGAATTATAGAATTGAGTACTAAGTATCATCCCTATTGCTACAAGATTGCCTGGAATTTATTGGCGAATAGAGAAGATGCCGAGGAATGTCTGAATGATACCTGGTTTTCGGTATGGTCACAGATTCCTCCTACGCATCCTCCTGTATTGGCACATTTTTGCGGTCGGATTACAAGAAATCTTAGTATTGACCGTTTGAGAAAAAAGTTTGCAGGCAAGCGCCCGGATGTTCATATGGCAGATGTTATGGATGAAATGGAGCAGCTAAATGTAACTTATACAGTGGAAGAACAGCTGGCAGAAAAAGAACTGATGGAAACCATAAATCGTTTTTTGGAAGAAATGTCTCCAAGGGACAGAAATATTTTTGTACGAAGATACTGGTTTTTAGATCCTGTTTCTGCAATATCCAAAAGACATCATATGTCAGCGGGAAGCGTGAAAATGAATTTATACAGAAACCGGAAAAAGCTGTTGAAACTGTTGGAAAAAGAAAGAGGACGTATATGAAAAAATTTGATTTTTCAAAAGAATTTGGTAATATTGATCCGAAATATATAGAGGAAGCAGAGCGGGAATGGAGTGAAAAAAGGGAAAACCGGAGACCAAAAGGGTGGAGCAAAGCAGCAGCTGCCTGTGTGATCGTCACCTTGGGTTCTGTTATCTTTTCTAATCCACATATCCAGGCTGCAATAAAAAATATTACATTGTCCATAGGAGAAACCCTTGGTTTCCCAAAAGGTATTGAATCTTATACGGAAGTGTTGAATACCTCTAAGGAAGACAAAGGAATTACTGTAACATTAAAAGAAGTTGTTCTGGATAAGGGGGTTCTGTTAACAAAGGTGCATGCAGAAAAAACATCTTCCGGGCAAAAGGGCACGGATGATATCCAGGATGCCTGGACCTTTGCCAATACACAGCTTGACATTGATTATCAGAAAACTACAATAAATGGACAGAAAATTGAAGAATACGAAAGCGGACACTATCTGCCATATTCGGACGAAGATTTGCTAAATACTGGACTGGATGAAAATGTCTATGATGCTGTTCTGGAATCTCGATTTTCCCTTGATGGTGATTTGGGAGAAAATCCGGAAGTACATTTGGTACTCGGCGCCTATCAAAATGAAAATCTTGGCGAAGATTATTTTGCAGAGTTTGAGTTTGATTTTTCTATTCACCATGAGGAGCTTATGAAACAGACAGTTCATAAAAAGCTGGAAGATGTTTCTGTTAAAACAGAAGAAGGAACCGTAAAATTAACAGACTTTTCCATGAATAAACTGCAAAGTATAATTAAGGCAGAAATTCCGGAAGAACTTGAGGAAAAGCTGTATAATGGTAATGAGATGATGCTTATGGGGACAGACAGTAAAGGAAATCAGGTACAGTATGAACTGCGCAGTAATTCGGCAGATGGTAAATCTCAATGGAGTTTTAAAACCAGTTTCTGGGGTATGTATCAGCTGGATTCTGACGGCCCGGTTCTTTTGCTCCCGGATATTGACAGCGATTATCTGGAATTACAGCTTTATACCAGAGAACCTTACATGGCTGCTGCAGACACTGTCTGGGTTGATGACGATTTTGTAGAAATTGGTGAGACTACAGAAGAGGTAGAAGAGGTTCCGGAGGATACCTTGGAGGAAAAAAATCCGTCAGATGCAGAGGATCAGGTTGAAACTCAAATTATCGGAGGGGCAGATGCTCCCACAGAAGTAAGGCTTCAAGACGATACAGACCAGAAAGAAAATACCGACGCAGCAGATAAAACGGACGAAGATTACGGAACCGAAGAAAGCACATATTATGATGGAGCTACAGGTGAAATCACTGCAGAATCCGGTTGGACACCTGTCGGGGATAAAATAAGGATTCAGATTAGGTAGAGAAACGTGAATCTGTTTTCAAAAATCCTATGTCAAAGAAGCTTTGCATACCTGTTTTTTCACTGTAAAAGGTAAATTGCTTTTCATTTGGCAGAAATTTTTATATAATCCAGGTGAGAAAGCAAAACCGATTGGAAGAACAGGAGCAGAGCAATATGAACATTGGAACGCAGATATTAAAAATACGAAAAGAAAAGGGACTGACCCAGGAGGAATTTGGAAAAATATTTCATGTTACCAGACAGACTGTGTCTAATTGGGAAAATGAAAAGAGCTATCCGGATCTGCAGATTCTCATAGACATCAGCAACCGTTTTGATATTTCTCTCGATGTCTTAATAAAGGAAGATGTCAAAATGGTAAAAACCATGGATAAAGAAAGAGTGCTTGGATCATTGAAACGGGAAAAGTCTGTTATTGACTTTTTTACAGGTGCAGGAACTGGAATTGTAATTAGCTGCCTGTTTTCAGCCGATACAATGGCCAGAACGATTACCATTGTATTAGGCGTGGTCATGATCGGAATTGGATGGTATCGCGAAGCAAAATATGACAAAAGATTGTTCAGATATATGAATGATGAAGAACAGTGAGGTGGAGAATATGAAAATCTGGCGTGAACTGTTAGGCTATGTGAAATTGATTGTAATAGTAGTGGCAATTACCCTGGTTATCAATAATGTTGTTTTGATTAACGCAAAAATCCCTTCACCCTCCATGGAAAAAACACTTATGGTGAAAGACCGCCTTTTCGGCTTTCGGCTTGCGTATGGAATCAATCTTAATCTGTTCGGTTATGAAATTTCTGAAAAGTTCAAGGACCCGGAGCGATTTGATATTGTAATATTCAAATACCCAGATGATGAAAGCCGTCTTTTTATCAAAAGAGTGATCGGACTGCCGGGAGAAGTAGTGGAAATTAAGGATGGGAAAGTTTACATTGATGGTTCACCCACTCCATTGGATGACTCTTTCATTCCGGAGAAAATGATCGGAAGTTATGGTCCATATACAGTTCCGGAAAACTGTTATTTCATGCTTGGTGACAACCGGAATGATTCGAAGGATTCACGTTCATGGAAAAATAAATTCGTGCGATTTGACCAGATTGTGGGGAAAGCTGTTGTAAGATACTATCCATCTTTCAAGTGGTTAGGATAATAAGAAACGCGAATATCAGTGGCTTATTAAGCACTGGAATATTCGCGTTTTTTATTTGATAATGGAAGTCGATTTTTGTCCTGTCTTGTGTATCCCAAAAGTGCCTGTTTTACAGGCTTTCCGGGGTATCAGTCATTTTGTCTGGTATTGTAAAGCAGTGTCAGATTTGTCGTAAATGTCGTAAATTTGTGGTCAAAAAATGATGAGAAATGGAGAGTGCTAACAAAATGAAACTAACGTATACGAAGTAAGCGTCAAATAAAACAGTGTATAGAAAAATAACCGTCAGCCTTTTATACTAAAAGGTCAACGGTTATCGACAGAATTCTTTTACAAGAGGATTCCAAGGCAGATAATCATCCAG